>NZ_ANKP01000150.1:0-8683 GCF_000319775.1 Cupriavidus sp. HMR-1 | reverse complement strand
GAGCGAAGCTTCGGATAGCAACCGACAAAGGAGCGGTAGTTCAGTTGGTTAGAATACCGGCCTGTCACGCCGGGGGTCGCGGGTTCGAGCCCCGTCCGCTCCGCCAAATTAGAAATGCCCGCGCAAGCGGGCATTTTTTTCGTCTGTACGAAACGGAGCGAGCCATCTGCGCGGCACCTGGCCGGACTCGCAGAGATTCGCTTGCAAGCGAATCCGCAGCCTGTGGGATGTAGCCGAGTCCCGTCCGCTTCACCAAATTAAAAATGCCCGCATACGCGGGCATTTTTTCTGTGCGCCATTGATTGGGGTTATCCAACGCGACTCACGCGCATGAAGTATCGAACCAGCAGCGTTCCGGCAATTGCCAGGCTGATGCTGTTGGCCAACCAGAAGCCCGATGCGCCGCGAGTGAAGGCGGGCAGCGCATCGATCAGGCCGAAACCCATCACATAGCCGCCACCAAGCCCCACGCCCCAGAGTGAGCCGGCGTAAATCAGCGTCGGGATCAGCGCGATCTTGTACGCGCGCAGGATGAACGCGCTCATGACCTGTACAGCATCAAAGGCTTGATAGAACGCGACAAACAGCATCAGCGGCAATGCTTTGGCAATTACGGCCGGGTCGCTGACATAGGCATGCAGCAGCGGCTCGCGCAGCAGCCAGAGCAGCATGCCGGTCAGTAGCGAGAGTCCAGCGCCCAAGCGAATGCCACGCCAGCCGATACGCCGCGCGGCAGCCATATCGCGTGCGCCAATGGACTGCGCGACGAGCGTCGAGGTGGCGATGGATAGCGACAGCGGCATCATGTACGCCACGGCGCTGAGGTTGGCGATGATCTGATGCCCCGCAAGGGTATCGGTGCCCATGCGTGTGATGAAGATCGACATCAGGGTGAATGACGTGATCTCGATCAGGTAGGTGAGTCCCATCGGCAGCCCCAGGCGCAGAAGAGGCTGAATCCGGTCCCAGCGTGGCCACTCCCAACGCGTGAAGATCTCCAGGGACCGGTACGCCGTACCGCGCAGCAGGATCGCCAGTCCGGATAGAAACCATATCCAGCTGATCAGCGTGGATGCCAGCGCGCAGCCGGGCCCGCCCATCGGGGCGAGGCCATAACCGCCTTCGATGAACCAGGCATTGAGTGGAATCTTGAGTGCCAGGCCAGCGATCTGCAGCACCGTCACCATGACGGGGCGAGATAGCGCATTGTTCAGCGCCATGTAGATGCGAAACCCCAGCGCTGCGGGCAGGCCGTATGCGCCGATATGCAGATAATGCGATGCTTTTTCGACCAACTCGGGTGGTGCTTTGGCGAATTCCAGCAACGGTGCGGGAAACAGCAGCAACAGCATGCCGGGGATGGCCAGCGCCACGCCGAGCCATGCGGCCTGCCGTACCTCGGCGCCGATCTCCGCGGATCGGTTGGCGCCGTACAGCTGTCCCGCAACAGGCGCGAGCGCTTGCAGCACGCCCATCAGGCTGACGTAGACCGTGACATAGATCGATCCGCCCAAGCCGACAGCGGCAAGATCGGTGGCCGAGGCACGGCCGGACATGATGGTGTCGATGACACCGAACGCGATGACCGCCAGTTGTCCAACCAGCACGGGGGCGGCCAGATGGGTAATGCGACGAATATCTTGCAGCGCGCTGCTCATCGTTCTTCTAGGGTAGGGGCCGGCCGCGTGCCAGCGGGTGGCAACGCCGTCCGGATGCTACCGGGCGGCAGATGCTCAGGGCTGACGCGGCAGCCGGCGCTGAATTGTCGGCCGTGGCGGGGTGGTGTGCGACAAATCGACGAGCCGGTACATGCGGAAGCGCTCGTCACGGTCGGCGGGTCGGCGACCTTCCCAGATCAGGCGCCATTCGAAATGGGAGATGCTGCTCGGGGCGCCGTAGTCCACGGCATCATGCCGCAGCAGTATGTCGCAGCCGTCATCGGGACCGCCGAAACGGATATGACCGAAATAGGCAAACGAGGCAAGCTGCGCATCGCCCATGCGGATGGGCTGCACGCAGGTATAGGTGGACGGCAGCGCCAGTTGGGCGGCCTGTGCCACGTCTCGATAGGTCTTGCCGTAGTTGATGGACGGCAGCCACAGCGTCATCGCCATGACCCACATCAGCGTCGTGCCGGCGGCGGAAATAACCACGGGTCGCCAGATCTGTTTCGGCGCGCGTGACAGGCGCCAGCGCACGATCAACACCCATGCCACCGTCACCGCCAGCGCGATGATGACGGCGCTGATCGTGAACGTGTGCTGGAATCCGGGCAACTGACGGAATACGTTGCTGGCGATGCGTGGCGGCCAACCCGTGGTCTTCGCGACCCAGAGGAACCAGATCGTGCCGCCCAGGATCGTGAAGAACAGCAGCGAGAACCAGTCGATCGCGTTGATCGCCGCGCGTGGCAGCGTCGGAAGCGCGAAGGCAGCCAGAACGGCCATCGGCGGCAGCAGCAAGATGAACTGCACGTCTCCCGGGCTGCGCAGCAACACCAGCAGCACGAACAGCACGGCCAGGAACGACAGCGGCAGCGTCACATGGGGTGCCCGGCGCATGCCGCGCCACGACAGCCATGCAAAGGCGGCAATCGGCCAGACCGGCCACGAGAACAGGAAGAAGTTGCGTGCGATGAAGCCGGCGGCTGCCAGAGAAGGCGGGCCGTAGGTGTGGCGGTCGTAGCGAGCCCACTCGCGAATATAGGTCACCGCATCGTCCGTGACGGTGGCGCCGAAATATACCGTGGCTATCCATACGGCGATGATGAGGATGCCGAGCGGCGCCCCGATCGTCAGCAGCCGCATCAGCGGCAGCGGTCGGCAGATCAGTCCGGCAATGAGTGTCGCGGCAAGCAATACCAGCGGCAGGATCGGCCCGCTGGCCAGGCAAAGGGCGCCAAGCCCGACGCCGAACCAGAGGCTGCCCTGTACCGGCTTGTCAAGGCTGCGCACAAGGCCGTACAGGGTGAAGGCGATGAAGCAGACCTGGCCGACCTGTGCGGTGGTTTCGTGACCGCGCAACGCCAGGCCAACGCAGGCCAGGAAGATCAGCAGGGCCCCATCGGCGAGCGCGCGTCCGTAGGACCGCGCGTCAGGCTGACCGCCGAAGGCAAAGGCGAAGGGCTGCACCTCGTCGCGGCGGCCCAGCAGGTAGGTCGAGTACCAGACCAGTGCGCAGGTGGCGAAGTAGAACAGCGCGGTGGCGAGTCTTGCCGCATCCGGCGCGCCGAGCCAGCCGCCAAGCAGGCGGATCATGCCGCCGCCGATCCAGAATACGAGTGGGCCATCGTCGCTGTAGGGGCGGCCGACGATGTTCGGCATGAGCCAGTCCTGCAGGCCGCCGCTGCCGAGTTGCCACATCACGCCGAATCCGGCGGCATCCTCGTTTTTCCAGGGGTCGCGGCCGAACAGGCCAGCCAGTCCATAGATGATGCAGATCGCCAGCAGCAGTGCACGCGGGAGGGCACCGGTAGCAGCGGCAGTCAGATGGACGGGAGAAGTCTTGGCTTGGCTCATCGGCAGATGGTAAGGCATGTGACCCCGGCGCATGAAAATCGTCTTTTGGGGGCACAAATGCAAAGAGGCAGCCGATGCTGCCTCTTTGTCAGGTCGCGCGCCGCGGGAGCATCTGTCCTCTGGGCGCGGCGCTTGCTCGCATAAAGCGGGGCAATTACTTCTTGGCGGCGCCCAGCTTGCTGCCGAACTTCTGGCGGAACTTTTCGACGCGGCCGGCCGTGTCCATGATCTTTTGCGTGCCGGTGTAGAACGGGTGCGATTCCGACGACACTTCGATCTTGGCCAGCGGGTAGGTCTTGCCTTCGTGTTCGATCGTGTCCTTGGTCTGGATCGTCGAGCGGGTCACGAACTTGAAGTCGTTCGACACGTCGTGGAACAGGACTTCACGGTAATTCGGGTGAATGCCTTCTTTCATGGTGCTTCCTTTCAGGTTGGGTAGCCAGTCCGCTCGTCGTGCCGCAGGTCAGAATGCTTGCGGCGAGCGAACCACTTGCCGATAACGGGCAAACCGGGATTATGGCAGAAAATCAAGTGCAGGTGCAACAAACGAAATGGCGTCGTAGCTGGGCAACTGGCGATGTCTTAAGTGTCGCTTGCCGCATTCCCGGCTGGATTCTGCCGATAAAACTGGGCCAAGGCGTCATAAAGGGTAGGCCAATACCGTCGCAAACCAATAGGCTCGACAAAAAATGCTTCGGACGCCACTGCGAAGAACTCACTCGGCGCCTCGCAGCCATACGGGTCGATCACCTGCAGTCGGGGAGGCAGTCGATCGGGGTCGTCCCAGATATGGTCGGGCAAGGCGTCACAGGCCTCCGCGAAGGTATCGTATTCACTCAGGAAGGTCTCCGCCCACTGCTCGGCATCGACGCCCGGGTGCAGAACGCGCGAGAACGGCGGCACACCGTCGGCCTCGCCATTGAGCATGTCGAGCTTGTGGGCGAACTCGTGGATGACGACGTTGTACGTGTCTACCGGTAGTTCGTGTTCGCCATGGTGGGCATTCAGCCCGGCGCCGGGCGAGGCCACATCGGGCCATGACAGGATCACCGGGCCGTGTTCCCATGCCTCGCCACTGGCCTCTTCCTCGACGCCATGCACGAGACCGATGTCTTCGAAGCCGACGTCCTCCTGGACGGTCTTGCGAATTACGAACTCACCCGGGTAGAGCACAATGCCATGCCAGCCGCGATACCATTCGATGCCGAGCTTGAGGATGGGCACGCAAGCCTGCGCCGCCACGCTGACCACCATTTCATCGGTCAGCTCCATGTCGTGCGCGGTCGAGTATTCCTTGTTGGCGATGAACAGTGTGGCCAGCTCGCGCAATGCGGTCAGGTCCGCTTCGCTGTAGTGCTGCACGAAGGGCAGGGCAGCCACGGTCTGCGCCCAGAGGTCGTCGGGAATCGCGTAATGGGCGAGCTTGCGCGCCTTCGAGCGGGCGCGCAGGAAACTGGTCAGCTTTCCGAACATGGTTCTCGCGAGGGGGCGAAAGAAAAAAGGCGCACCCAAGGGTACGCCTTTTTATCAGGATGGACTACCGGCGCGGCATCAGCCGCCGCGGCGCATCAGGTCGAAGAATTCCGCGTTGTTCTTTGTCGGCTTCATCTTGTCCAGGATGAATTCCATCGCCTGCACTTCGTCCATGTCGGAGATGAACTTGCGCAGGATCCAGATCTTCTGGAGGATGTCCGGCTTGATCAGCAGTTCCTCGCGGCGCGTGCCCGACTTGTTCAGGTTGATGGCCGGGTAGACGCGCTTCTCGGCCAGGCGGCGCTCGAGGTGCACTTCCATGTTGCCGGTGCCCTTGAACTCTTCGTAGATCACGTCGTCCATGCGGCTGCCGGTTTCGATCAGCGCCGTGGCGATGATGGTCAGCGAACCGCCTTCTTCCAGGTTACGCGCGGCGCCGAAGAAACGCTTCGGACGCTGCAGCGCGTTGGCATCCACACCGCCGGTCAGCACCTTGCCCGATGCCGGCACCACGGTGTTGTAGGCGCGGGCCAGACGCGTGATCGAGTCCAGCAGGATCACCACGTCGCGCTTCAGTTCCACCAGACGCTTGGCTTTCTCGATGACCATTTCGGCCACCTGCACGTGACGGATCGCAGGTTCGTCGAACGTCGACGCCACCACTTCGCCGCGCACCGAGCGCTGCATTTCGGTCACTTCTTCCGGACGTTCATCAATCAGCAGCACGAACAGGTCGGCTTCCGGATGGTTGTTCGCAATCGCGTGGGCGATGTGCTGCAGCATCACGGTCTTGCCGGACTTCGGCGATGCCACCAGCAGCGCGCGCTGGCCACGGCCGATCGGCGCGATGATGTCGACGATGCGGCCGGTGATGTTTTCCTCGGCGCGGATGTCGCGTTCGAGCGTGAGCGGCCGGTTCGGATGCAGCGGCGTCAGGTTCTCGAACATGATGCGGTTCTTCACCGCTTCGGGAGGCTGCCCGTTGACCTTGTCCACCTTCACCAGTGCGAAATAGCGCTCGCCGTCCTTCGGCGTGCGCACTTCGCCTTCGATCGAATCACCGGTGTGCAGGTTGAAACGACGGATCTGCGAGGGGCTGATGTAGATGTCGTCCGTGCTGGCCAGGTAGGAAGTTTCCGGCGAGCGCAGGAAACCGAAGCCGTCGGGAAGAACTTCCAGCGTGCCGTCTCCGTAGATGGTTTCGCCCATCTTGGCGCGCTTCTTGAGGATCGCAAACATCAGTTCTTGTTTGCGCATCCGCTGTGCATTGTCGATCTCGAGCGTTGCCGCCATTTCGAGAAGCGCAGACACGTGAAGCGATTTGAGTTCTGTCAGGTGCATAGACGAGGGGTACAGAAGTGCCCGGACGGGCAAGAACAAGGAGAAGGGGGAAAAGAATGAGCGAACGCTCGGGGAAGTTGTTGGGTGGCATCATAGCACAATCCGGCCGGCGCGCCAGAGCTGGCGCACGCATGACCGGGTAGTGCATTCCCGGAGCCGTTCGGCCCCGGGCAGGTACAGCTTACAGCTGGCTGTCCAGAAACGCGGTCAGTTGCGACTTCGACAGCGCGCCAACCTTCTGCGCGGCCACTTGGCCGTTCTTGAACAGGATCAGCGTCGGGATGCCGCGAATGCCGAACTTGGCCGGCACTTGCTGGTTTTCATCCACGTTGATCTTGGCGACCTGCACCTTGTCGCCGTAGTCCTTCGCGACTTCGTCCAGGATCGGGGCGATCATCTTGCAAGGACCGCACCATTCGGCCCAGAAGTCGAGCAGCACGGGCTTGTCGGACTTGAGCACGTCGGCATCGAACGAAGCGTCGCTCACGTATTTGATTTGTTCGCTCATGGCGGGGAACCTCAGGTATCGCTCAGTTTATGTTGAAGGCGGACAACAGCTGTCGGCGCGATCCGCTACCTTACACGACATTGCGCGGACTCGCAGCGCGACGGCGCGCGGCAGGATGCGCCGCTGACGCCGATATGTTACCAGCTTCGCGAAAATCAAGTCCTCGCCAGAATCGGGATTTAGCCGGGGGCGGCAACAGTGGATATTGTGCCGTGTTGTGAATCGTTTTGCCGATGATAGTGTCAATCGCAGCAAGAGTTTCCAGCTATTGGCATCCCTTATTTGAGTTAATCTGCCGCGCCTTCGCGAAGGGGCCATGCGAGGCTTGCTCGTCGGCATGATCTAGAATGCACTTCGCGTATCCGCGCAATCCATGCGCAATCCATTCAGACAGACGTGACGCGCGAGTAGAATGGAATCGTGCGCATGTGACGCACAAACCGATTCACAACGCTATTGATCATGACGCCAGACTCCCGCAAGCCCAATCCGTCCGATGAAAGCCAGGCGGACCACCTGAGCGATGCGCTGCAGCATCTCAGCAGCGCCGTCGAGTCCGAGAGCATCGCCACCGGCGCCGCCAAGGGGCTGGTCTACAGTGTGATGGAAACGCTCGGCACGCTGATCGGCGACCCCGATTTGCCCGAGCACGCCCGCTCCGGCTATGAAGGCCTGCTGGAGACGGCGCGCGAACTGCGCGCCCGTCTGGAGGGCGGCAGCGCAGGCGACGACAACTAATCAAGACAAGATGTCTGTTCCGAGGGTCACGGGTTGCCCTCGGCCTCGACTCCGTCCCCGTTATCCATGACCCGACTCTCGTTTCCTCCCGGGCCGTCCTTTCTCGATCAGGCTGCAACGGCGACGTGGTATTTCCTGGATCACTGCGGCCCGGTAGCCGCTGGCGCGCACATCGTCGTGCCGACGGCTGCGCAGATTCCTGGCGTGCGCCAGGCGCTGGATGCCGCTGCGCGTGCCGCTGGGCAGCCCCGTTTGCTACCGCGCGTGCTGACGCTCGGGCACTGGCTGCTGGACCTTCCCCCCGACCTTGCTACCGACCCGACCCCCACGCGTGGCCATGCCGCGCGGCTGCTGGCAGTGCAACAGGCGATTCGCTCGCAGGATTGGCTGCGGATTGCCTTTGGCGCCCAGACAGAGGGGGCGGCATGGGGACTGGCGCAGACGCTGCTATCGATCAGCGACGAACTGAGCGCGCGCTGGCTGGAGGACGCTGCGATCCGCGGAGACGATGATCTCGAGGGCGACGGTAGCGACGATAGCGATGAGCGGGCGGCGCTCCTGCAAGGCGCGCTGCAACGTACTTATGCGCACCTGTCCGAACGCTTCCTCGGACAGGAGGCGCAGATCGTGCTGGCCTTCTGGCAAATGCTGTCGGGGCCGGACGATCCGCTTCCGGCACGGCGCCGGGCGCTACAGCGCCTGGCGCAGCAGGTTGCAGCGCCGGTGGTCTGGATTGGCCCGACACCGCCGGAACCGGTTGAAGCCAGATTCCTCGCGCAGGCCGGCGAACTCGTGCCGACGCTCGAAGTCGGCTACGACTGGACCGGCGCATCGGAAGCGGGGGGCGAGCCCGACTGGTATCGGACGCTGCTTGCGCTGTGGCCCGAGGCCCGGCGCGACGGGGACAGTAGTGCCGACAGCGAACCGTCCGCGGCACCGCTGGCCTTGCCCGTTGCGTTGCCGGCCGAACGTCCGCGCGTCCGCGTTATCGGCAGCGCGCGCTTCGAGGATGAAGCCGCCGCAGCAGCGGACCAACTCGTGCAATGGCTCAACGAAGGCCGCAGGCATGTGGCGCTCGTGGCCCACGACCGAGTCGTGGCCCGCC
>NZ_ANKP01000149.1:0-9304 GCF_000319775.1 Cupriavidus sp. HMR-1 | reverse complement strand
CCGCGCGCCGCGCAAGGTGAGCGTCAGGAAGCGCTGCGCCAACCGCGTCCGGCGCAACCGGCGCGTGGCGAGGCCCGTAACGGCAATGCCGGAGGCAGTGGTAATGCGCCGCGTACCGGGCAGGGAGGTGGGCGCGGCAACGGCCACGCCAATAGCGCCGCCAAGGGCACGGCCAAGGGCAATGCGCAGGGCAATGCGAACGCCAGGGGTGCGAACCCGCGTCCGCAGCAAGCGCGTCCGGCTCAGGACAACACTGCCGCACCGCCCGCTCGCAATCGTCGGCCGGCCCCGCAGGCGGCCCTGCTTGGCGGTGGCCGCAAGCCCGCCCACTGATCGCATCCATCATGAGCGAGCCGGATCGTCCCTCGTCGACCGATGACGTCCCCTACGCGGGACTGACACCCGAGTGCATCCTCGATGCGCTCGAGGCGGCGGGGTTCTATCCGGATGGGCGCCTGCTGGCGCTCAACAGCTACGAGAACCGTGTCTGGCAGGTGGGCATCGAGGATGCCGCGCCGGTCGTCGCCAAGTTCTATCGACCGGGCCGCTGGACCGATGCAGCGATCCTTGAGGAACATGCATTCGTGCAGCAGCTGGCCGGTGCGGAAGTGCCTGCTGTGCCGGCCCTGGCGGCCAACAGCGGCGACCAGCCCGGCACCACGCTGTTCACGCACGAGGGCTTCCGCTTCGCGGTGTTCCCACGCTGCGGGGGCCGCGAACCGGCGCTCGACAAGGCCGAAACCCGCACCTGGCTCGGGCGCTTCATCGGCCGTATTCACGCCATCGGCGCCACCGCGCCATACCAGGCGCGGCCCGCGCTGGATATCGACACCTTCGGCATTGCATCGCGCGACTATCTGCTCGCGCACGACTGCATTCCCGCCGACCTGCAGGCGCCCTGGCGTGCAGCGGCGGACCTCGCGCTGGACGGTGTGCGCCGCAGCTATGAGCGTGCCGGAGACGTTCGCCTGTTGCGTCTGCATGGGGATTGCCATCGCGGCAACGTGTTGTGGATCGACGAAGAGGATGCACGCGGCCGGGGCACACCCGGGCCGCACTTCGTTGATTTCGATGACAGCCGAATGGGACCGGCCGTGCAGGATCTGTGGATGCTGCTGGAGGGAGACCGTGCGGCGATGCAGGACCAGTTGGCCGACGTCGTGGCGGGTTACGAGGACTTCGCGGAATTCGATGCGAGGGAGCTCTGGCTAGTCGAGGCGCTTCGCACGCTGCGCCTGTTGCACTACAGCGCGTGGCTGGCCAGCCGATGGCGCGATCCCGCCTTTCCGGCCGCGTTTCCGTGGTTCGGCACGGCGCGCTACTGGCAGGATCGCATTCTGGAGTTGCGCGAACAGATCGCGCTCATGGACGAGGCGCCGCTCTGGGCCTGAAATCAGCCCAAAGCCGCGCCGTCATGGAACGGCTTGGCCCGAACGGGCCGGTCTTCAGCTTTTTTCCGGCTTGACCATGATTACCGGGCATCCGGCGTGCGCCAGCACGCGGCCCGCGACCGAACCAATCACCGCATCAAGGAACGAGCCACGTCCGTGGGTACCCATGACGATGGCGCCCGCGTCGACCGACTTCGCATAGGCCACGATCTTCTCCGGCGGGAAGCCGTGCAGCGCGTGCTGCTCGAACGGCACCTTGGCTGCCGACAGGATTTCGCAGACCGATACCATCGCCTTGCCGCTCTCTTCCTGGTGCCAGGCGTCGATGGTTTCCTTGCTGACAAATGCGCGTACCTGCCCGGTTACGTCGGGCGTGACGTGGATGACGTGAACGGTGAAGCCGGTCTGCAGCAGTTTGCCGTCGGCAAGAAAGCGCGCTGCCTCGTCGCTGAAAGCGGAGCCGTCGGTGGCAAGTACGATTTGGGGCATGTTTGGATCTCCTAATAGAAAGGTCTGCAACTGCAAGTTTCCATCATGGCACGTGCCTGATGCTACACCTCTAACTTAGGTCAATTCCCGTTGAATTTTTTAAAGATTTCATGATTGTCATCTGTGCTGGGAGACTCTGCGGCCACAGATCTCCGGTGTCTGGTGTCGCTCGGAGCTGGTGCAATCCAGCGGAAACAAGTCTGCAACATCCGAAATGTCCGCATGATGGTCTGGAAATTTCGAAGCGCATCGCTGGCGCCTTCCACATCCGGCCCATGACCTGACGACCTATGCTCTCCGCACATTCGTTTCATCGGAGAAATCGTATGTCCAATGCGCTCGTAATCGACAATCATCCTGGTGTACGCGCGGCGGCTTCCGCCGCGTTGATGGAAGGCATGGGCTTCGAGGAGGTCCGCCTGGCCACAACTGCCATTGAAGCCTTGGAGGAACTGCGCACAAGACAGCGCCCCGACCTGGTCATGGTAGACCTCGATCTCGGTGACCTGCCGGGCGATGCCGTGGTGGAGGAGGTGGTGTCCCATCACCCGACAACGCGCGTGCTGGTGCTGTCAGCCGCAGCCGGCGCTGCCGAACGTGCGTTGCTCAGCGGCGCGCACGGATATGTCGACAAGGGCAACGGCATCGACGGCATCGAGCATGCCGTGCGCGCGGTCATGAGTGGCTATGCCGCATTTCCGCTGGCCCTGCTTACGACGATTCGCCGCGCGGCCAACGCGCCGGTCGATCCAATCTATGTCCTGAGCCGACGCGAGCTGACCGTCATGCGTTTCCTTGCGGCCGGGCATTCCAACAAGGCGATCTCCGTGGTGCTCGGTATCAGCAACAAGACCGTGAGTTCGCACAAGGCCAGCATCATGACCAAGCTGGGGTTCCGTTCCCTGATCGATCTGGCCGAGTTTGCGCGGCGGCATCATCTGGCCTGCTGACAGGGCTTGGGCGATCGTGCGATCGGGCGTGCAGCGCCGGCCTCGGCTTATCCGGCATAATCCCAGCGATTCGCCGCCGCTGCAGTGGCGGCACCACACTGGACTGGGACTGGAAGAGGCACATGAAGGCGCGCAAGGCGGGGAGGTCAGACAACGCTCGCGAGGCAACCGGCAACGACGCGGAAATGGGCGAAGGCTGTCCGCTGCACTGGTTCGATGCGGACCTCGGCGCGTTCGACGACCTGGAACGGCGCGTTGCCGAGCATCCCGCGGACTTCTTTGCCGGGCAGGACTTCGATCCGGTCGGTGCCTGCGCGACGCGCGAGGCGTCCTTCGCCTCGGTCCAGATTCCGGAAAATCCGACCGCGCCGCAGCAACACGCGGATCATCTGCTCAACGATGTGTTCCGGCATGTGATGCCCGTGGCGTCACCAACGTTCGTCGGTCACATGACGTCGTCGCTGCCATCGTTCATGCCGTCGCTGGCCAAGATCGTGGCGGCGCTGAACCAGAACGTGGTCAAGCTTGAAACGTCGGGCGCATTGACGGGGCTGGAGCGTCAGGTGATCGGGATGCTGCATCACCTGGTCTTTGCGCGGGACGACGCGTTCTACGCGCAATGGCTGCACAATGCCGAGCACTCTCTCGGGGCATTCTGCGCGGGCGGCACCACGGCCAATCTGACCGCGCTCTGGGCCAGCCGCAACAACACGCTGCGCGCACGCGACGGCTTCGCGGGCATCAATCAGGCAGGGCTGGTAGCGGCGCTGCGGCACTACGATTACGCCGGGCTGGCGATCATCGTGTCGGAGCGCGGCCATTACTCGCTACGCAAGGCGGCGGATATCCTCGGTATTGGTCGCGAGAATCTGGTGCCGGTAGGCGTCGATGAAGACGGGCGGATGCGCGTCGACCTGTT
This sequence comes from Cupriavidus sp. HMR-1, assembly GCF_000319775.1. Taxonomy (NCBI): domain Bacteria; kingdom Pseudomonadati; phylum Pseudomonadota; class Betaproteobacteria; order Burkholderiales; family Burkholderiaceae; genus Cupriavidus; species Cupriavidus sp. HMR-1. Next base: position 5,555 of record NZ_ANKP01000149.1, on the reverse strand, counting down.
GCGCGAGACCTTGCGCGATCTTCAACAACGCAACATCCGGACACTGGCGATCGTTGGTATCGCCGGCACCACTGAGACCGGCGCGGTGGACCCGCTCGATGCCATTGCCGATGTGGCGCAGGAGGTCGGCTGCCACTTTCACGTGGATGCTGCGTGGGGCGGTGCCACGCTGCTCTCCGAACGCGAGCGCGCGCGCTTTGCCGGGATCGAGCGCGCGGATTCTGTCGTCATCGACGCGCACAAGCAGTTCTATGTGCCGATGGGCGCCGGCATGGTGCTGTTCCGCGATCCGGCGTGGACGCAGGACATCATCCAGCACGCAAACTACATCGTGCGGAAGGGCTCGGTGGACCTGGGGCGCCATACGCTCGAAGGGTCCCGCGGGTCGGCGGCCGTCATGCTCTATGCGAACCTGCACCTGCTTGGCCGCAAGGGGCTGGCGAAGCTGATCGATACGGGCATCGACAACGCGAAGTACTTCGCGTCGCTGATCGAACAGCAGCCCGACTTCGAACTGGACAGCCGGCCGCAGCTTTGCATCCTCACCTATCGCTATGTGCCGGCGCCGGTGCGGGCGGCGTTGCTTTCGGCCTCCCCCGAAAAGCGCGAACAACTGCTCGAGGCGCTCGACGCGCTGACCATCAATATCCAGGAAATGCAGCGCGACGCAGGCCGCTCGTTCGTGTCGCGGACGCAGTTGACGTCGTCCCAGTGGGGTGGGCGTCCGATCGCGGTGTTCCGTGTGGTGCTGGCGAATCCAGATACGACGCACGAGATCCTGCAGAGCCTCCTGGAAGAGCAACGTGGGCTGGCGATGCAGAGTCCGATACTGCCGGAGTTGATGGCGTTGGTTGGCGGCTAAGAGGCGCTATCAAAATGATTCTGGCGTCGTTGCGCGGCCTTGGCCAGTCTACTTGTACTGTCTGCGGCCGCGCGCCTAGCCAGAACCGCTTCGCTTCATTTTGATAACGCCTCTAAGGGAGTTCGGCTGCAACCTATGGCGGCTGGACAGCCTCCTTGCAGGTAACTCGTGGCCTTCTGCTCGGCATGACTGACTCTCTTCAAGGGCGACCTGCGTGGCGCTGCCCGTGCCCGCAAGTTGTCCGAGGCCACGATCCGGAACATGAAGCAGAACCTCGGCTTCGCTTGCGTCCACAACGCCCTGGGCATTCCCTTGGCTGCGGGCGTCCTGTAGGCATTGACCGGACTGCTGCCTGCCGTTCCTGGTGATCGCCGCGCTGGCAGTGAGCCTCAACTCTGCGCCGGTAGTGACCAACGCATTGCGGCTGGGTAGGGCGAGGATGTAGAGGGGGCGGGTTCCCGGGTGCCGGTGGTAGCAGAGACCGTCGGCGTGTTCCAGCGCCCCAAAGAAAAAAGCCGCAATCCCGTGAAGGACTGCGGCTTTTTAAATAGATGGTGGCGAATCAGGGACTCGAACCCCGGACCTGCGGATTATGATTCCGTCGCTCTAACCGACTGAGCTAATTCGCCAACGAAGACCGCAATTATACCTGTGCCTTTTAGGCTGTCAACACCTTTGTGACAACTTTCTGCAAGCCTCGGTGGCTGCCTAAAAAAACGGCAGGCGCGAGGCCTGCCTGGGAAGCGGAGACCAGCCTGCCGGCTGGTCATCCTGAGCGAAGGTTCACCGACTGGCGATCAGTCGTTCGCGTAGATATCCACGTCCTTGGTCTCGCGGACGAACAGCGCGCCCAGCACGAAGGTCATGGCCGCAATGATGATCGGGTACCAGAGGCCGTAGTAGATGTTGCCGTTCTGCGCCACCAGGGCGAAGGAGATCGTTGGCAGCAGGCCACCGAACCAGCCATTGCCGATGTGATACGGCAGCGACATCGACGAATACCGGATGCGGGTCGGGAACATCTCCACCAGCATCGCGGCGATCGGGCCGTAGACCATGGTCACGTAGATCACCAGGATAACCAGGACCACCAGCACCATGATCGTGTTCATCTGCGCCGGGTCTGCCTTGGTCGGATAGCCGGCCGCGCTCATGGAGTCGCTCACTTCCTTCTTGAACGCCGCGATCTGCTTCTTGCTGGCGTCGTCGAAGCTGTGGCCGCCGGTCACCGTGGCGTCGAAGGCCTTGATTTCCTTGTCGCCGATCTTTACCGAAGCCATCGTGCCGGCCGGGGCCTGCACCACTTCATAGCTGGCCGATGCCTGGGCCAGCGTGCGCTTGACGATATCGCACGAGCTGCGGAAGTCGATTTCGCGAGCGATCGGACTGCCCTGGAACGAGCAGGTCTTCGGATCGGCCGTGACCACGATCTGCGCGGTCTGCTGCGCACGTTCCAGCGCCGGGTTGGCGTAGTGGGTCATCGCCTTGAACAGCGGGAAGTAGGTCAGCACGGCCAGCGCGCAGCCCAGCATGATGATCCATTTGCGGCCGATCTTGTCCGACAGCGAGCCGAAGAAGATGAAGAACGGCGTGCCAATCACCAGTGCGCCGGCGATCAGCAGGTTGGCCGTCTTGGCGTCCACCTTCAGCACCTGCGTCAGGAAGAACAGCGAGTAGAACTGGCCGGTGTACCAGACCACGGCCTGGCCGGCGGTCAGGCCTACCAGCGCCAGGATCACGATCTTCAGGTTGCGCCATTGACCGAATGCCTCGGTCAGCGGGGCCTTCGAGGTCTTGCCCTCGGCCTTCATCTTCTGGAAGGCCGGCGATTCGCTCATCGACAGGCGGATATACACGGACATGCCCAGCAGCAGGATCGAGACCAGGAACGGGATGCGCCAGCCCCACGTGTCGAACTGCGGGCCCGTGAGTTCACGGCACAGCAGAATGACGATCAGGGACAGGAACAGGCCCAGTGTGGCGGTGGTCTGGATCCAGGCGGTGTAGGCGCCGCGCTTGCCGTGCGGAGCGTGTTCAGCCACGTAGGTGGCTGCGCCGCCGTACTCGCCGCCGAGCGCCAGGCCCTGCAACATGCGCAGTGCAATCAGGATGATCGGTGCGGCCCAGCCGATCGTGGCGTAGCCGGGCAACAGGCCGACGATGAATGTCGACAAGCCCATGATCAGGATTGTCACCAGGAAGGTGTACTTGCGGCCGATCATGTCGCCGAGACGGCCGAACACCAGTGCGCCGAACGGGCGCACGATGAAGCCTGCTGCGAACGCCAGCAGCGCGAAGATGAATGCGGAAGTGGGGTCGAGGCCCGCGAAGAACTGCTTGGCGATCACCGCCGCCAGCGAACCATACAGATAAAAGTCGTACCACTCGAACACCGTGCCGAGCGACGAGGCGAAAATGACCTTCTTCTCCTCGCGCGTCATCGGCGCATTGTGGGCTTTGCCGCCAGGCATTGCCACGTTTTGCGCGTTTGCCATTGTTGTCTCCTCCGTCTGTCGAAAGGGTCCCCGGTCTGGCCGTGTCTTGCGCTTGAGGTATCCGCGCGTGCCGGCCTCTGCACCGAAGCTGCAAAGGATTGTGGGAGGCGAAACTTACTGAGTTCTGACAGAGTTCCCGCAAAACGTGCCGGATTCGTCGGGGTATACGCTAGACGTTTCGAGGCTGCTTTCAGCGGAGTATTTGCTGCGTTGCGTCGGTCCGAAACCGCAAACCGCATGGCTTGTAGGGTGCGCGGGAATCTTGCTTTGCAGCATTGGCGCACGTGACGCGGCATGGTCATCGAATTGCCCCTTACGAGGGGTGCCGCGTGTTTGCGTCAGGATCGGCCGGCTGCGTCAGGATCGGCCGGTGGGATTGGTGGGTGGTGCGGGATGGGTCTCGGCGTCTGGCGTCTCGCTGTCGAGTTCGCGATCCACCCGATTCATGTGCCAGGCGTAGAGCGCGGCCATTGCTACATATACGATCAGCGCGCCCTGCGCGGCCGCCCAGAACGAGAAGGGCCAGCCGAAGAAGTCGAAACGCAGTTCGCGTGCGAACCAGGCGACGACGAACGTCACGACGAACCAGATCACCAGCAGCACGGCGATCCAGCGCAGGTTGTGGCGCCAGGCAAGCCGCTCGCGCGGCGTCATGCGGTCGGGCGGGGCTTTCCTCATGTGTTGGTCTCTTCCGGCGGCGCGCGGCGCAGCGTCACGTGGAACCGGGCACCGGCCAGACGAGGCTCGGTCTGGTACACGTTGTCGTCGATGGATACTTCGCCGCCGTGCTGCTGCACGATCTCGCGCACGATGGCCAGCCCCAGGCCGCTGCCTTCGGTGTTGGTGCCGAGCACACGATAGAAACGCTCCATCACGCGTCCGCGCTCGCTCGGGGGGATGCCCGGCCCGGTGTCTTCCACATCGAGATATGCGAACGGCTCGAATGCATCGGCGATGACGCGCACCGTGGCATGTCCGCCGGGTGGCGTGTAGCGAATGGCGTTGTCGACGAGGTTGTTGAGCATCTCCGTCAGCATCACGCGATTGCCCGTGACCATCACGGGGTGCTCGTCGCCTTCCAGGCCAAGGTCGATCTGCCGCGCCCATGCCTGGGGCAACAGGTCCTTGACCACGTCGCGCGCCAGCGCGGTCAGGTTTACCGGCGTCATGCCGCCTACCCCTGCCAGATTTTCCATGCGTGCCAGCGACAGCAACTGGGTAACCAGATGCGCGGTGCGTTTGGAGCTGCCGGCGATCTGCGCCAGCGATCGATGCAGTTCCTCCGGTGATTGCTCGCGCTGGGCCAGTTCCGCCTGCATGCGCAGACCCGCGAGCGGTGTCTTCATCTGGTGTGCGGCATCGGCGATGAAACGCTTCTGTGTCTGCACCGACTGCTCGAGTTGCGACAACAGGTCGTTGAACGATGCTACCAGTGGCGTGATTTCCTGCGGCGCGGCGCGCTCGTCGATCGGGCTCGTGTCGCCGGGATTGCGCGCGCGGATGCGCTGCTGGATCGCGGTCAGCGGTGCCAGCCCGCGCGTGAGGCCAAACCACACCAGCACCACCGCGAGCGGCAGGATCACGAACTGCGGCAGGATGACGCCCTTGATGATTTCATTGGCCAGCCGCGCGCGCTTGTCCAGCGTCTCGGCCACCTGCACCAGCACGGGCTGGGCGCCGTTGACGTTCTTCAGGTCGACGTAGGTATAGGCGACGCGCACATCGTTGCCGGCCACGCGATCGTCGCGCAGCGATACCAGCCCGGCATGTCCCTCTTCGTCCTCGGACGGAAGCGGCAGGTCGTGATCTCCCGCCACGTACTCGCCGTGCTTGCCTACCACCAGGTAGTAGATGTTGTCGGTCTCGTCGGCGCGCAGGATCTCCCGCGCGGACAGTGGAAGCTGCAGCGTGACGCGGCCGTTGACCTCGCGCACCTGCTGCGACAGCACGATGGCGCTTGCTTCTAGCGCGCGGTCGAACGGCCCGTTGGCAATCGACTTGGCGACGAGGTATGTGACGGCGATGCTCATCGGCCAGAGCAGCAGAAGCGGCGCCAGCATCCAGTCGAGAATCTCGCCAAACAGCGAGCGGGGCGCAGGGTGCGCCGAGGTTTCTTCGAGGTGCGGCAGGGCGTCGGCCAGCGCCTGGTCTTCGGCCGCGGCATCGGCCAGCGTGGGCCGGGTGGGGTCCGTCGCGCG
>NZ_ANKP01000148.1:0-12939 GCF_000319775.1 Cupriavidus sp. HMR-1 | reverse complement strand
GACCGGGGCCGGCATCGGTGTCGATAGCGGTGCACCGGCACCGGCCGGCGGCGCTGCGCCGAGGTTGGCCGGCCGACCCGCTGTCGGTGTGTTCTGCACCGGCAATGCAATCTCCTGCCGCACGCCGTTGCGTTCGATCACGATGTTGCGGCTGTGGATTTCCGTCAAACGAATCTGCGCAGACAGCGATGCGCCGACGCGCACAGCCTTGGGCGGCCCGCCATCGAGCGACAGAATTGCCGCCGCAGGGCCTACGCCGTCCAGATCCGCCACGACGCCGATCAGTTGCACATCGCGAACGCCTGACTGGGCGCTGCCGCCGAATAGCGTCGCCACCGCTCCGGTCTCGACTGGCTCGGTCTGGGCGATACGCGCGGATGTTGGTACGGGGATCGTCCGCATTGCGCTGAATACCAGGACCCAATGGGTCACCAGCGCGCACAGCGCGACAAACAGCGCCAGGCCGGCCAGGCGGGGCATCCAGGCGGCGGACGGGTCGAAACGGAGGGCAGGCCGAAGCAGGGTGGACACAGATCGATACGCCGGGCGGCTCGAATAGGGAGACCGCCTAGCGTACCAGACCCACATGTCACCTGTCGTCTGCCAACTGACGCAATATCAGCAGGCAGATTCGAAGAATGCGACGGCGATCAAAGGATATCGTCGAGCAGGTCGGGCCCGAACACTTCGCGATGAATGTGTCCGACTGGAATGCCCGAGGCAATCAGCGCGCGACGCTGCTCCTGCATGAAGCCAAGCGGGCCACACAGGTAGAAACGGGCGTCATTGAACGCGGCGTTGTCACCGGACTTCAGCAGCGCCTCGACCGGCATCATGCCGGCGTGGTCGTAGTCGCGCCCCGAAGCATCCACCGACTGCGGCGTTTCATAGCTGACATGAGTACGCAGATTGGGCATACGCTCGCGCGCCCATGCCACGTCCCGACGATGCGCGTGCTGACGGCCATGACGGGTGGCATGGGCAAACAGCACCTGGCGATGCGGATTTTCGTGTGCGAGCGTGCGCAGCACCGAGACCATCGGCGTCACGCCGATGCCTGCTGACATCAGCACGATCGGCTGTCGGCTGTCGAGTTCTGGCGCGAAATCGCCCCAAGGGGTGCTCACATGCAGCGTCGTGCCGACCTGGGCGTTCTCATGCAGCCAGTTCGATACCGTCCCCGCCGGCGCGTCGCTGGAGCCATCTTCGCGCTTCACCGAGATACGCCACGTCGGGAGGCCGCGCTCGCCCGAAAGCGAGTACTGGCGCAGTTGACGGCGTCCATCGGCAAACGATGCCTCGACGCTGATGTACTGACCCGGCGCGAAGTCACGCAGCGGCGAGCCGTCTTCGGCGGCCAGCGTCAACGCCACCACCTGATCCCCCTCCTGCTCGCGGTTCACCACGCGCACGCGCAGAAGTTCACCTGCCGCCACGCCATGGCGTTCATAGAGCCGGGCCTCGGCGGCAATCAGTTCGCCGGCCAGCAGCCAGTAGGCTTCGTCCCAGGCGGCCAGCAGCGGCGGCGTGGCGGCGTCGCCAAGCACGGCGGCAATGGCTTCCAGCAGATACTTGCCGACGATCGGATAGTGGGCCGGCGTCAGACCGACCGCAACGTGCTTGTGGACGATACGTTCTACCACTGGCGCAAGCGCGTCGGCACGATCGATGTTGGCCGCATAGGCGAACACTGCCGAGGCCAGCGATTGCTGCTGCGAGCCATTGGCCTGATTGCCCATGTTGAAAATACGCTTCAGTTCGGGGCGCGCCGCGAACATCTCTCGGTAGAAATGTGTCGTGATCGCAAGACCGTGCTCACGCAGCACGGGGACGCTGGCATCGATATAGGGGCGGGAAGCAGCGGACAACATCAGCAAAACTCCTTGAATCATGCATATAAAATGCATGTTTTTGCGCACAATAAAGCCGGCAGACGACATGGGTCGGGGTGGCCCCCCGAATCCTTATGCCACGTGCCGGCTCAGGAAATCTCGATGCAGGCTGATGATCGATTCGGCCGTGCGGCTACCTGACACGTCGGCCAGGGTCACGCCATCCAGCGCACGATAGAACGCCTCTTCGGCGTCATCAAGTGCCCGTTTCAAACGGCAGTTGCCATTCAAGGCACATGGCGGATCGGCGCAGTCGATGATGGCCTTGCGGCCTTCGAGTTCGCGCAGGATCGCACCGACGGACAGTTTCTCCGCTCCCGGGCCGAGTTGCAGGCCACCGTGGCGCCCGCGCGTTGCCGAAATCCAGCCGAGCTTTGACAACCGCGCAGCCACCTTCACGAGGTGGTTATGCGAGATGTCGAATTGCTGGCCAACCTCGGCAATCGTGATTGGCCGGCTGCCGTCGCCGCGTGATACATACATCAGCAGGCGCAGCGCGTAGTCGGAGAATCGGGTCAGTTGCATCGTGACTGGAATCATAGATAACGTGCATCGCCAATGCAAGATTTTTGATGCAATGCAGCATCGTGCACAACCGGATCTGCCTCGGCACATTAAACAGTCATGCGGCGGCGGTTATACTTTCCGATCATATCCGCCGCGCTGCTTGCCTCGGCGCGGCCCTCTCCCGACATACAAGTCCAAGGCACTACACACGATGCGCAGATTCGCCACCCAGCCCGATATCCGACTCCCCAGCCAACGCCGTCGCGCGCGCGGCTTCACCCTGATCGAAATCATGGTGGTGATCGTGATCCTGGGGGTGCTCGCGGCCCTGGTGGTGCCGAAAATCATGAGCCGCCCCGATGAGGCACGCATCGTCGCGGCGCGTCAGGACATCTCGTCGGTCATGCAGGCGCTGAAGCTTTACCGCCTCGACAACGGCCGCTACCCGACCACCGAACAGGGTCTGGCGGCACTGGTGGCCAAGCCGACCATCGAGCCCGTTCCCAACAACTGGAAGGGCGGTGGTTACCTGGAAAAACTGCCAAAGGACCCGTGGGGTCATCCGTACCAGTATCTGAACCCCGGCGTACGCGGTGAGATCGACGTGTTCAGCTTCGGTGCCGATGGCCAGCCCGGCGGCACCGGCAACGACGCCGACATCGGCAACTGGGAATAAGCGCCCTCTCTGATCCATGCACCCGGCGACACCACGCGGCCTGACCGCACTCGCTCCTTGTCGCCGGACGTGTCGCCGGGTTCCCGGCTTCACGCTGCTCGAACTGCTGGTGGTCATGGTGATCGCCGGCATCGTTATCTCGCTGGTGGCCGTCAATGCATCGCCCAACGAACGCGGGCGCGTGCTCGACGACGGCCAGCGCATCGCCCGCCTCTTCGAACTCGCCCAGGAAGACGCCCAGCTTGGCGCCCGCCCGATCGCCTGGGAGGGTGATGCCGGGGGTTGGCGCTTTCTCGAATCCACGCCGCAGGGCTGGGTGCCGATGCGGACCGATGTCTTCGCGCCTGGTCAATGGCGAGTACGCCTGGATGGCGCCGTCATCGCCGAAGGCGGGCGCCGCCTGGGTACCGGCCCGGTCCGACTGGTCTTTGGTCGCGAACTGATCGACGAACCGCAGCGCCTGATCCTCACGAGCGGCGCCATCCGCGTCGACGTGACCGGCGACGGCAGCGGCCGCTACGTGGCCACGGTCCTGCAATGAGCGCGCGTCGCATTCGTCAGCATCGCCGCGAAGGCTTCACGTTGATCGAGGTACTGGTCGCGCTGACGATCCTCGCGGTGGCCCTGACCGCCGCCATGCGGGCGATGGGTTCGATGACCGAGTCGAGCATCTCGCTCCAGCAGCGCATGCTGGCCGAGTTCAGTGCCGAGAACCACCTCGCCACATTGCGACTTTCGAAGACCTGGCCCGAGCCCGGCACGCGCGGCTACGACTGCCCTCAGGGCGGCGCCGCGCTCTGGTGCGAGGAATCCGTCACGAGCACGCCGAATCCCTCCTTCCGGCGCGTCGAGATCTCCGTTTTCCCTTCGGCCACCAACAAGTCCGTGCGGCTGGCCTGGCTCGTCACGCTGGTTCCGAATGAAACGCGCAATGTCCTCTGACCGCGGCCGCGGCTTCACGCTGCTCGAGATGCTGGTGGCGATCACGCTGCTGGCCGTGATGGCCGTGATCGGATGGCGCGCGCTCGATTCGATGACGCGCTCCCGTGAACGCCTGGTCGATCACGACAAGCGGCTCGATACGCTCAAGGTGCTCTATGGCCAGTTCCAGTCCGACTGCGAGCACCTGACCCTGCCTGCGCTACTGCAGGCCAGCCCGGTGGAACTCGCCCAGAATCAGATACTGATGGTGCGCGATCGACGCGATGCCGGCTCGCCGCCGGCCTGGCAGGTCGTGTCCTATCGCCTGGACGGCAACACGATCGTCCGCGCGGCCAGCCGCCCGGCGATGTCGCGCAACGAGGTCCAGAACGCCATCCAGTCGATGCGTCAGACGGCTGCCACGACAGGTGTCCAGCTACGTCCGCTGCTGCCCGACGCCGAGCAGCTTTCCGCACGGGTCTGGGTGGAGCCGTCCGGTTGGCTAACGGACACCGGGCGCATACGGGCCGCGCTGCAGCAAGGCAGCGCCGCGGCGGCAGTCGGCGCCAGCGATGCGCAGGCCGGCCTCGACCTCGTGGCGAAGACCGTGGCGATCCGTGCGGTCGAACTGACGGTCCTGGCCCGCATGGGCGACGGCGACGTACCCCGCCAGTTCCAGAAGATCTGCACGACGGGCCTATGACCGCGCGCCATCACACCCCCTCCTCCTTCATGCGATCCCGCCAGCGTGGCGCCGCTGTCGTCACGGCGCTGCTGATCGTGACGCTGGCCGTGGTGGTGGTCTCCGGCATGCTCTGGCGCCAGCAGGTGCAGATCCGCTCGATCGAGAATCAGCGGCTGATGGCGCAGGCCCAGTGGATCGAACGCGCCGCGGTGGACTGGGCACGCCTGATCCTGCGCGACGACCAGCGCCGCTCGAACGTCGACTACCTCGGCGAGCCGTGGTCGGTCCCGGTGGCCGAAACACGCCTGTCCGATTTTCTCGGTGCCGGGCTTCGCACCGATCAGGCCGGAGAAACGTCGTTCCTCTCGGGCCGCATCCTGGACGCCCAGGCACGTTTCAATCTGACCAACCTCTATCAGTCGACGTCCGGCGAATCCGGTCTCACGATCTCCATCGACCCTGCATCGATGCAGGCATTCGGACGCCTGCTTCAAACGCTCGGCATGAACGCTGCGCTGGCGGAGACCACCGCGCAATATGTCCTGCGCGCGGCCAAGGGTGGATCAGGCGACGGGCAACCCGTGCCGAGGCCGCCAGACAGCGTGCAAAGCCTGCTGGCGATTCCGGGCTTCACCCCGGAGATGATCGACACGCTCGAGCCGTTCGTGACGGTGCTGCCCGAACGCACCACGGTCAACGCCAATACCGCGGACGCGGAGGTGCTGGCCGCCGTGATCGACAAGCTGCCGCTGGACCGCGCGCGCGAGCTTGTCCGCCAGCGCGATCGCGCCTATTTCAACAACACTGGCGACATCACGACACAGTTGCAGACGATTGCACCAAAGGCGGTAATCACCGCCAACACGCTCGACGTGAGCTCGCGCTACTTCCTGATCTACGGTCTGGTGCGGCACGATCGGGCGCGCCGCCTCAAGGTATCGCTGGTCGAGCGCCAGAACGTGCAGGGCAGCGGCAATACGACCCGCGTCGTCTGGTCGCGTGATGCCGATGCCATGCCCCCGTCGAACTAACTGGCCGACGCGCATCCGGTCTTGTCCTGCGACAGAGTTAGATTCTGCCGCCTGCAAATTGGGATGGGACGCTATTGACGCGAGTTAGTCACACAGGCAAGGTATGCTGCTGCGCCGAACCTGGGCGGCTGTCTGCCGCTACTCCAGGCTATCCCCCGCAACGATTTGCGTCGCCCGGACGCCCCTGTCGGGCGACTTCCGCGCGACTTTTCCACTGATTACAGGGAAATTTTGAGTACCACCCTCTACGTCCGCCTGCCGCATCGGCCGCACGATCAGCCGCAACCGTGGCAGTTCGGCGCCATGCCATTTGCGCTGGTACGCACGCCCGTAGGGGACAAGCATCGCCGTCAGGCGGCCGAACAGGCACCCGAGCTGTTGCGCGAAGGCCACGCCGTGCCGTCAGAGATGCCGCCGGCAGACCGCCTGGTGCTGATCGTGGCCGCCAGCGATGTCCTGCTGACGGCGGCAATGGTCCCGCCTCTGCCGCCAGTACGGATGCGCCTCGCGCTCCCGAACCTCGTCGAGGACGTGCTGGCCACCGACGCCGCGCCGTGCCACATCGCCCTGGGGCCGGCCTTCGATGGCGCCGGTTCAGCGCGTGGCCCACGCCGCCGCCTGCTGATGGTGACTGACCGTGCCTGGATGCGCGCCGCGCTCGACCAGTTCGCAGAACACAAGCATCGCCGCCGCCATGTGGTGGCCGCCCAGCTTTGCCTGCCGCTCGCTGCCCCGGTCACGGCCCCCGAACCCGCGCCAGAGCCGGAACCGACGTTGGCCACCGCGGATGGTCCCGCATCTCCGGCCCGTGCTGCTGGGCAGTCGGCGCCAACAGAAGCGGGCACAGCCGGTACCAGTCTCGAACAACCCGCCACGCTGGTCGTGGAAGCCGCCACCTCGACGCTCGCGCAATCGGCGCTGTTGCTCGACACCGCGGCACCCGCGCCGGGCGAACTGTCGCGCCTGTGGCAATTGACCGTGCGTACCGGCCCGTACGAGGGCTACGGTCTGCTGCTCGATGATCGGGCGCTGTCGACATGGCAGCTCCTGGCGCCGGCCGGCCAATGGCATGGCGACAACGCGGCCCTGGCAAACGCGCCAGTACCGGCGCTACAAGGCAAGCGTCCGCCGATGCACGCATCGCGTGCCTCCGAGACCTGGCGCATCTGGCTGGCTGGCGTCGAGGAATGCCTGCAGCAGCCTCAGCTCGATCTGGCGCAGTTCGAGTTCGCCCAGGGACGCATGGACCGCTGGAACGTGCGCGCATGGCGCTGGCCGGCCCTGCTGGTCGTCGCGCTCCTGCTCGTGCAGATCGTCGGCATGAACGCGCAATGGCTGGCGCTTCGCAAGGAAGCCAAGCGTCTGGAGGCGGCTCAGGTCGATCTGCTGCACACAGCATTTCCGAACGTGCCGCCAGTAGCCGAGCCCATACTGCTGATGCGCCGCCAGGTGGAGCAATTGCGCACGGCCAGCGGTCGCAGCACACCCAACGATTTCCTGCCGCTCGCCGACGGCTTTGCGCGCGCCGCGCGCGATCTGCCGCCCGATGCGCTGCTCCAGCTCGAATACCGCGCCGCAACGCTCTACGTGACGCTCAAGCCCGGCACCAACACCTCCGCACTGCAGAACGCCGTGCGTCAGGTCGGTCTGCAGATGGATGAAGACAGAAGCCCGCCCGATGCGGCGAGCCGCAGCGGGGGCGCCCCGACGCCGACCGGTTCGCACTGGACCGTGAAGGCGGAAGGCGGGACGGCATCATGAGATCAGGCATGTCAACCAGCATGGCCACGCGCCTCGCCCGCTTCAAACCGCGCGTCCCCGATCGGTGGCGCGAGCAGTTCGACGTATTCTGGACCGCACGCAATCCGCGCGAGCAGGCCATCCTCGGCGGTGGCGCGGTGGTGCTCGTGCTGGTCTTCGGCTACCTGCTGCTGTGGGAGCCGGCCGCGGTCGAGGGAGCGCGGCTGACGCGAAACCTGCCGGTGCTGCGTGCGGATCTGGCCGAGATGGAAACGTTGGCGCAGGAAGCACGCGGCCTGTCCGCGAATCGCGCCCCGTCACTGCGTGGCGACGCACTGACCCAGGCGCTGCAGGACAGCCTGGTGCAGCACGGCCTGAAGGCCACGCGCCTGATGACAACCGGCGACAACGCCGTCCAGATACAGTTGGACAAGGTTCCGTTCGGGTCCGTGGCCGGTTGGCTGCAGGACGTACGGCTACAGCAACGGCTGAAGGTCACCGATACACGTATCAGCTATGTGGGCGCCACGGCGTTGGTCAACATGACCGCGACGCTGCAGGGCCCTGGCACCGGCGGCCGGTGATGGCGCGGCTCGAAGCCCTGCGTCTGCCGCGACGGCGCATCCGCGCGTCACGTGGCTGGCGGCGCGTGCGCTGGACGTTGCTCTGCGTCGCCACTGTCGGCGTCACCGTACTGGTGTCGATGCCGGCCACGTGGCTGGCCGAACGCATCGCCGGCGAGACGCAACGCCGGGTGCTGCTGGCCGACGCGGCGGGCACGATCTGGCACGGCAGCGCCACGCTGGCGCTGTCAGCGGGCACGGGTAGCCAGACCGCCACGGTACTGCCGGGGCGCCTGAACTGGGACGTGGCATTCTGGCCATTGCTCACGGGCACGGCCCGCGTGACCGTCTCGCACAGCGAGGCGATGGGCGCGCCGACGACGGTAGCCGTCACGCCGTCGGGCTGGACCGTGACGCCGGGCAGCATCCGCCTGCCGGCGTCACTGCTCGAGGGCATCGGCGCGCCTTTCAATACGCTGCGTCCCGACGGCATGATGCGTATCGACTGGTCGGCGCTGCAAGGCAAGTTCGCCGGCAACCAGAAGTACGGGCACCTGACGATGCAACTCGAGCAGATGTCCGCCGCAGTAAGCCGGTTGCGCCCGTTGGGCAGCTACCGCGCGGAGGTCGAGCTGGCCGGCGCGGACGGCACGCTGCAACTGAAAACCACGGCCGGGCCGCTGTACCTGGAGGGCAGCGGCACGATCGGCCGGCAGGCACGCTTCGATGGCACGGCACATACCGACCCCGAAGCGGCCACCCAGCTGGCAGGCCTGATGAGCCTGCTGGGACGACATGAGAACAATGTGACCAGGCTGCGCTACTGAGGCCCCGTCCTCGGCAGCGCGCCTTGAATCGATGATGAAAACCCGAGCCAACCAACCCGTCTTTCGTACCGCCTGCGCCCGCGCCGTCGTCCTGCTGTGTGGCCTGTCGCTGCTGGCACCCGCCCCGCTCTGGGCCCAGCCATCCCAGCAGCCACCGCAACCGAACGACATCGGCTCGCGCAGCAATCGTGACCAGGTGGTGCTGAACTTCGTCAACGCCGATCTGGAATCAGTGGTGAAGGCGGTCGGTCAGGCCACCGGCAAGAACTTCGTGATCGATCCGCGCGTGAAGGGCACCGTGAATCTGGTCACGGAGCAGCCGGTCTCGCGCGCGCAAGCGCTGGAAACGCTCGGTTCCGTGCTGCGGATGCAGGGTTACGCGATGGTCGAGTCCAACGGCTTTACCAAGGTCGTGCCCGAAGCCGATGCCAAACTGCAGGGCTCGCCCACGGTGGTCGGTCCCAGCAGCAACCGTGGCGATCAGGTCGTGACGCAGGTCTTCCGCCTGAACTACGAATCGGCCAACAACCTGGTGCCGGTGCTGCGGCCGATGATCGCGCCGAACAACACGATCACCGCTTACCCGGCCAACAACACGCTGGTCATCACCGATTACGCGGACAATCTGCGCCGTCTGGCACGGATCATCGCCGCGGTGGATGCACCCGCCTCCGGCGAAGTGGAACTGATTCCGCTCAAAAACGCGATCGCCAGCGATGCGGCAGTGGTCCTTCAGAAACTGCTCGACCCGACCGCCGCCGCAGGTGGCGCCGGCGCGGGCGACGCGAGCCTGCGCACGACCGTCGTGGCGGAGCCGCGCAGCAACTCGCTGATGATCCGCGCTTCCAGCCGCGCGCGCGTGCAGCAGGCACGCCAGCTCATCGAGAAGATCGACCAGCCGTTCGCGCGCCCGGGCAACATCTGGGTGGTGCCGCTCAGGAATGCCGACGCCGTGAAGCTTGCGGCCACGCTGCGGGCCATCGTCGCGGCGGACAGCAGCTTCTCCAGCTCGACGCAACCCGGTGGCGGTGCGACGGGCGGCGCCGCAATGCAATCCACCTCATTGCCGCAAAGCGGCCAGTACACCGGTGGCAATACCGGCAACTACAACCGCAGTGGTTCCGGCAGCAGCTTCGGCAGCGGCGGCAGCAATGCGTTTTCCGCATCGTTCGCGGTCAACCAGCAGCCGACCACGGGCGGCATCGTCCAGGCCGACCCGTCGACGAACTCGCTGATCATTACCGCCAGCGAGCCGGTGTACCGCAATCTGCGCGGCGTGATCGACGACCTCGACGCACGGCGCGCGCAGGTCTACATCGAATCGATGATCGTGGAAGTCAGCGGCACGCTGGACAGCCAGCTTGGCATCCAGTGGCAGGGGCTGATCAATTCGGGCGGCAGCACCGTCGGCTTCGCTGGGACCAACTTCGGTGCTGGCGGCCAGAACATCATCAACCTGACTGCGGCTGCGGCGCTCTACAACCAGAACAAGACCGCCGGCCTCGCGGCCATCAGTGGTCTCGTGCCCGATGTGGGCGGCCTGAATCTTGGGGTGATCAACAAGGCCATTGGCCTGGGCGCGCTGCTCCACGCACTGGGACAGAACACAAGCGTGAACCTGCTGTCCACGCCGAACCTGATCACGCTCGAGAACGAGGAAGCGAAGATCCTCATCGGCCAGAACATTCCGATCACCACCGGATCGTACGCGCAGACTGGCAGTTCGGCCTCGGTGACGCCGTTCCAGACGTACGACCGCAAGGATGTCGGCATCACACTGCGCGTGCGCCCACAGATTTCCGAAGGCGGCCTGGTCAAGATGCAGATCTACCAGGAGTCTTCGCAAGTGGCGCCCGGTACGCTCACCAACCCGCAGGGCCCCACCACGAACGTGCGATCGATCGAAACCAATGTGCTGGTGGACGATGGCCAGATCATCGTGCTGGGCGGCCTGATCGAGGACAACTACGGCGACAACGTTCAGAAGGTGCCGCTGCTCGGTGACATCCCCTACCTCGGCTCGTTGTTCCGCTACGAGAACAAGACCCGTTCGAAGACCAATCTGCTGGTGTTCCTGCGCCCCTACGTGATGCGCACCACCACCGCCACGGATCGCCTGACACAGGATCGCTACGACTTCATCCGCAGCCAGCAGCAGAACTTCGTCTCGCCGAACATGGTGGTCCGCGAGCTGAACACACCGGTGCTGCCGCCGGCCGATGCGCCGACCGCGCCGTTCGTCGACCCGCGCTACAACGGTCCGGTGCCCGGCCCGGTGCCCCTTGCGCCGGGACAACCGTCGACGTCCGCACCCGCGCCGCAGACCGTGCCGCAGCCGGTGCAGCGGCCGCTCTCGCAGACCACTTCCGGCCAGGGCGCGTAAGGTTGAACATCATGGCAACCGATACGCCAGTGACGGCACCCGCCGCGACAGAAACGCCACTCGAAGCCCCGTCGCCGATGGCGGCGCGGCTGGTCTCGTACACGTTCTCGCGCGAAGCGCCGCTGCTGATCGCGCACCAGCGCCCCGACGGACTCGAAGTCTGGGTCAGCCGCAAGACCTCTCCGGCCGCGCTGGCCGAGGTGGCGCGCGTGCACGGCGCGTTGCATCTGCGCGTGCTGGAACAGGCCGAACTCGAGGCTGCGATGTCCGATGCCTATAACCGCCAGGACGGCACCGCCGCGCAGGTGGTGGGCGAGGTGGAAGGCGAAGTCGATCTGTCGCGCCTGATGCAGGACATCCCGGCCGTGGAAGACCTGCTCGAGTCCGAGGACGATGCGCCAATCATCCGCATGATCAATGCGCTGCTGACGCAGGCCGCGCGCGAGCAGGCCTCCGATATCCACATCGAGCCGTTCGAGTCGTCGTCGGTCGTGCGTTTCCGCGTGGATGGCACGCTGCGCGACGTGGTGCGTCCGAAGAAGGCGCTGCATGGCGCCCTGATCTCGCGGATCAAGATCATGGCGCAGCTCGACATCGCCGAGAAACGGTTGCCGCAGGATGGCCGCATCACGCTGCGCGTGGGCGGACGACCGGTGGACGTGCGCGTATCCACGCTGCCGACCGGACACGGCGAGCGCGCGGTGCTGCGTCTGCTCGACAAGGAAGCGGGCCGCCTCGATCTGGCCAAGCTCGGTATGGCTCGCTCGACGCTGGCCAGCTTCGATGACCTGATTCGCCAGCCGCACGGCATTGTGCTGGTGACCGGACCCACGGGTTCGGGCAAGACCACGACGCTGTACGCGGCGCTATCGCGGCTGGACTCCCATACGACCAACATCATGACCGTCGAGGATCCGATCGAATACGATCTCGACGGCATCGGCCAGACGCAGGTCAACGCGCGCATCGACATGACCTTTGCGAAGGCCCTGCGCGCGATTCTGCGTCAGGACCCGGACGTGGTCATGATCGGTGAAATCCGCGACCTCGAAACCGCACAGATCGCGGTGCAGGCATCGCTGACCGGCCACCTCGTGCTGGCCACGCTGCACACCAACGATTCGGCCTCGGCCGTGACCCGTCTGGTCGACATGGGCATCGAGCCGTTCCTGCTTTCGTCGTCGCTGATCGGCGTACTGGCGCAGCGACTGGTGCGCCGTCTCTGCCCGCACTGCAAGCGCGAGGAAGTCATCGAAGTCACACCGGGCGAATCCGAGACGCTTCATGCCGACGGCAAGCCACTGCAGCGCGTATGGCACCCGGTTGGTTGCGACAAGTGCGGAAATTCCGGCTATCAGGGCCGTATGGGTGTGTATGAACTGCTGACTGTCGATGCCGAAATCCAGACGATGATCCACCGCCAGCAGGCCGAGTCCGAGATCAAGCAGCGGGCGCTGGCCAAGGGCATGCACACGATGCGCGGTGATGCGCAGCGCTGGATCGACAGCGGCGCCACTTCGCTTGAAGAAGTGCTGCGCGTGTCGCGCGACTAGAGCGAAGGAGCCCGCGCAGCATGCCCGCCTATCGCTATGAAGCCGCCGACGCCGCCGGCCGTGCAGATCGCGGCGTCATCGAGGCCGACAGTCCAAAGCAGGCGCGCGCGCAGCTTCGCGCTCGCGGGCTGACGCCGATCATCGTTGACCCGCTGGCCGGC
>NZ_ANKP01000147.1:0-15101 GCF_000319775.1 Cupriavidus sp. HMR-1 | reverse complement strand
GTCGGGGCGGTGCAGAACGTCCGGCCGGCGGTCCAGCCCGATCCGTTCGACGAACCCGGCACCCCGTCCGTGGCCAGCCTCCGGGCGGCTCGTGCGGCAGCGGCGCCGTCCGTTTCGGTGGAATCGCCCCGTGCCCTGGCACCTGCTATGGTGAAGAAGCCGAGTTGGTACGCCGGGGTGGGATCGCGGGACGACCAGGACATTCAGCGGATCATTTCCGAGCTGGACGACCCGGTCGTCGGCAACGACTGACCACCCACCGGCAGGGCGCGCGCTCCCGCGTCCTGCCGGTTCGACACGGGAGCGTACCTGTACAGGAGGTGTTGCGATGAGCATGTGGAAGAGCAGCGAGCAGGAGGGGCTGTCCGAAGTGCCGACGGAGGGGGAGAGCCCGTCGGTGGTTGAGCTGGAGCACGACCTGGCGGCGCAACTGGGCACGTTGCCGGAGGGGGACCGGAAGGCCACCGCGTCGTTGCTGCTGAACGCCATTCGGACCCGGTCGACGGTCGTGCGGATGCGGGCCTTTGTCGCGATGGGCAAGGAGCACTGGATGGGCCACGACGACCACGTGCGGATCTCGCGGGCGCGGTGGCGCTACTGGTCGTTGCCGCGCGACGTGGTGGGGCACGACGACGAACCGATGACCGTTCAAGACGTGCCTGAACCGTCCGATCGCCAGGCGGAGGAAAGCTGGGCCCACCTGCTGGTGCGGTGCTACGCGCTCCCGATGGGGGTGATCGTACTGGTGGCGACCCTCGGCTACCTCGCGCTCCGCTGATCCCGCCTTGGTACGGCTGAATCCGTGCCAGGGCACACATCCATCCCGTGACACCCCCCAACCCCATCCCGGCGCGGGGGCCGGTTTCAAAACCCGGCTGACGCCCGTTCCCGGCGACCGATGCTTGGCTTGGCCCGGGCCCAATGGGCGTCAGCGGGATCGCCCGGTCCCGACCGGGTGGGGTTTCACCGCGGCGGGCGTAACTTGCGTAACGCTCCACGGCGGCTACCCTGGATCTTCCCATACGGCAGGAGGACCAGGGCATGGCCAAGATCGTTCACTGGGCGGCGTTCAAGCCGCCGGCCAACCTGGCACCCGACCAGCCGTACCGTTTGATCGGCAGCGCCGTGGTGGGCGGTGCGGTCATCGGGACCGTGGCCTGGGCCGTGGCCATGGGGGTGGAGTGGTGGGTCGCCAGCAAGACCGGCGCGCTCGGCGGGGTCAGCCACATGCCCCTGTCCAAGCACGCGCTCTACTGGTTTGAAACGTTCCTCCACCGCGAGATGCGCAACCGTCCGTTCGCCGACAACGTGGCGGCTTACCAGTACGGGCTGGATCAGATGAACTGGTGGCTGATCAGAGGCAAGGCCGCCCTGGCGACGGTGCCCGGCGTCGGGGTCGGCGCGTACATCACGGCGAAGATGAACCGCTTGTACTGCAACAGCCGGCACCTGTCAGGCATGCAGTTCCACGACGGCAAGGACGCGGAGAAGCTCGCCGAGCAGGCGGTGCTCGAACTGAACGGCGACCAGCCCCCGTTCCTCCCGCTGCACCCGGGCCTGACCTGGCTCAGCCAACAGGCTTGGAGCACGTCCGCGATCATCATGGGCGCGGCCGGCGCCGGTAAGAGCGCGATCCTGGCCCACCTCACGTACGAGGCGATGGTCCAGAACGTCTTCATGGTCCTCATGGACGCCAAGGGCACGCAGTCCCATGTGATCCAGACGATCAACAAGAAGCTCGGGCGCTCGTCGGAGAACGTGGCGACCATCAGCCCGTTCTCCGACCGCGATGCGGCCTGGGACATCGGGCGAGACCTCGTGCGGGAGGAAGACGCCACCGTGTTCGCCAACGCGTACGTGCCGGCGTCGAAGGACCCAATGTGGTCCGAGGGCGCGCGGGGCATCCTGCGGGCCATCGTGTTGGCGCTGATCGTCGAGTACCGCGAGGCGTGCGCCCGTGCGGAAGAGCTGGGCGTCGAGAGGCCTAAGCCTTGGCACTGGGGCCACCTTTCGTTCCGAATCATGTCGGCGATGAAGGACATCTACGCCTGGGCGGCGGAGCACGACCCGGGGACCGCCCAGCTCATCGCCGACTACGAGAAGAGCAACACGGTGAAGAGCTTCGAGGTCACGTTCCGCACGTTCTGCCAGGACATCCACAAGCTGGGCAAGGCGTGGGGCGAACCGGC
Organism: Cupriavidus sp. HMR-1; assembly: GCF_000319775.1. Classification (NCBI taxonomy): domain Bacteria; kingdom Pseudomonadati; phylum Pseudomonadota; class Betaproteobacteria; order Burkholderiales; family Burkholderiaceae; genus Cupriavidus; species Cupriavidus sp. HMR-1. Next base: position 12,912 of record NZ_ANKP01000147.1, on the reverse strand, counting down.
GGAAGGTCAGCCGAAGCGCCGTCGCGTGTCGCTGCGGTTGTTCGTCGACCGGGTGGATCGCAAGGGCCGCAAGGGCGTGCACCAGATCGTCCTGCGCAACAACCTGGAATACAAGTCCCTGACCAAAGGCTACCTGCTGGCGATGCACGCGTTCCTGACGGCGAAGATGCTCAGCCTGAACGACAACCCGACGGACGGCACCGGCCGCACGCTCCTGTTCATGGAGGACGAGTTCACCAGCCAGGGCAAGAAGGAGTCGATTTTCGACGCGCTCGAACTGGGACGATCGAAGGGCATGGTCCATGTGATCGCGGTGCAGACCGAGGACGCCTTGATCGAGCTGTACGGTCAGGAGGGCCGGGGCCGGATCTCGGGCAACACCACGATCAAAATCTTGGGGCGGGCAGCAGCGCCGGAGATGGGCGTGCAGATGGCCGCCAACTTCCCGAAGCGCACGGTGCAGGTCACGCACCCGGGGCGTCCTGCGGCGAAGGGCCAGCCGGAGACCCCCACCACCTACGAGAGCGTCGAGGTGCCGGTGATCCGTCCGGAGGTTCTGTCGTCCACCCGGGACATGGGCAAGCAGCGCGCGTCCTGGCTGGGCAGGCGCCCGGCCGGCATCAAGGCGGTGGTGCGGATCGGCGCGGACCTCTACCACCTGTTGTGGCCGTTCATCGAGAAGGACAAGATGCCGTCGGCGTCGGACGCGAGCACGCCCCCGTTGGCCGCCTGGCTGGTGGGTGGGAAGGTGGCGGCGTTGAGCGACTACAAGCCGATGGTCCAGGTCGAGAAGCTCAAGGCGGACCGCGACGCGGCAGCAGCAGCGACCGCCGAGATTCCGCCCGCCACCACGAGCACCGCCCCCGGTGGTGTGGACCTCGACGCAATGCTCGAGGGAAGCATGGCCACCCAGGGCGAGCGCGGCCCCGAACTCACGGGACCGAGCGACCCTGGTTCGACCACCACCCTGGCCGACCGCCCGCTATCCGCGATGGAGCTGTACGAGCTGGAAATGCAGCGCAAGAAGGAGACGGTGGTGGAGACCGTGGAGGTGGACGTCGACCGCGACAGCGAGGAATACCAGCACGCCATGGTCGACGCCGCGAACCTGCAGCGGGAGCAGGAACGCCGCGGCGACTGGCACGACCCGGGCGAGACGGACGAGTCGGCCTCTCTCCTGCTCGAAGCGGTCGCGGGCCAGGTGGCGGAGGCGGTGATCCCCGGTGGGCACCTGGTCCTGGAAGGCTTGAAGCTCGCCGAGGGCGCGCAGGGCCCGGCGAAAAACGTGGAGAACGTGATCGACAACCAGACCGGCGAGGTCCGCACGGTGACGGTGGTCGTGCCGAAGAAGCAGATCACCACCGTTCGGCAGGTGTCGGTGCGCACGCAGGCCCAGGAGAACGAGCCCGAGCGCTCGCTCTGAGGCGGGTCGAAAAATCCCCGGGTGCGGGGTTGACGCGCCTGGGAGACCCGCTAGGTTTGGGTACATCCCAACCACCGACGGAGGCGACCATGGCCACCTGGCATCTCATCAACCTGTTCCTGCTGAGCGTCGTCCTGCTGCTCAGCGTGGCGAGCCTCGTGGTCGAGTTCAACCCGAACCAGGAGTACGGGGTCGATACCGACGACGTGCAGCGCATCGTCAGCATTGCGGCGTGCAGCGTGGTCATGGCCTGGTTCAGCCACGGGTGGTGGCAAGCCCCGGTGTCCGTGGCCCTCCTGGTCATCGCATTCTTCACCTACGCATTTCTGGAGAGCGACGTTCGGGGGATGCGGGACCGGAAGAAGCGCGTGGCCGAGGCGTGGGCCAAGATCTGCGCCGATCGGGAAACTAGCGAACGCGCTGCGGCGCACCCGGACGAGGCGACCGAGATCGACTGAACCATCGGGCGCGGGGCCGCCCGTGGGGGCGCTTGACGCCCTCATTTTCGTCAGTAGCCTGGATCCGAACCCGACGGCTCGGGTGTTCGATTCATCTGTGCCAGGGCACAGCATCAATATATTAGGAGGGGCCATGTTTTCGTCGACGTCGCTGAGCCCGAAGGGCCATGACAAGAACGGTAACAACATCATCAACTACTTCATGGCGAAGGAGGCGGTCTACTACATCACCGCGGACGGCAAGGAAAAAAACCAGACCGCCTGGTTCGGAAAGGGGACTGAAGCGCTCGGTCTCACCGGCCACGTGGACAAGGACATTCTGCTGAACCTCCTGAACGGCAAGCTCCCGGACGGTACGAAGGGGGTACAGAACAGCAGCAAGCGCGGGCGCCGGGCGGCGACCGACTTCACGGCGACCGCGGAGAAAACGGTCTCCATGCTGATGGCGGATCCGACCAACTCGCCGGAAAAACGTGAGGCGATCGTCGAGGCCCATCAAGAATCGGCTCGGGCGGCCATGCGGTTTGTCGAATCCGAGATCTACACCCGCATCGGACAGGGCGGCAAGGTGGTTGTCCGCGACGTGGGCATGATCGCGGCCGAGGTGACCCACTTCACCAACCGGGATCTGGACCCGAACCTGCACACCCATTTCATCATCATGAACATGGTTCATTGGAAGGATGAACGCGGTGTGCAGCACATCACCACGCTCGAACAGAGCACGCTGCTGGCGATCAAGCACGCGGCGGGAGCGGTGTACCGCAACGAGCTGGCCCATCGGATGCAGGATCTGGGTTTCCAGATCAACAAGCACCTCCAGCTCGACGCGAAGGGCCGCGAAACTGGCGATGTGTTCTACCGCATCGCCGGCATCGACGAAGAAAGCCGCAACGCGCACAGCAAGCGTCGCATGGCGATCCTTCAGTACATGGAGGAGCACCCTGAGGTCACCGAGGACCAGGCCGCCGAGCGCACCCGCAAGGACAAGGACGAACCGTCCATCCAGGAACTTCGGGAAATCTGGAAGCAGGAGTTTGACGAGCGCCGGCAGCGGAACCCGAACGCCTACCAGTCCGTTGACGCTTTGCTGGCGCCCAGCGTGGTGTCGAACCTGGGCCACAAGGACCTGGAACCCGTGAAGGGCCAGGAGAAGCAGCAGGACATGACCCCGAAGTCGGACGACGAGATCCTCAAGACCGTCCACGTGGCGTCCTCCCTGTTCACCCGCTACGAGCTGATGAAGCAGGTCGCGTTCGAATACGTGGGCCGGCTGGACATGCGCGGCGTGATCGAGAAGACCGACGCCATCCTGGACGACGTGAAGCGCGTTCTGGCGTTTGAGCACGACCCGAAGACCGGCGTGGCGCGGTACGCCTCCCAAGCCATGGTGGATCTGGAGGCTGGGATCATCAAGAAGGCCGCAGCGCGTGCGGACGAGCAGTCGATCCGCCTGACCAAGGAGCAGGTCGACGCCGGCCTGGCGAAGTTTCAGCAGAAGAACCCCCACCTCAAGCTCAACGCCGAGCAGGAGGGCAGCGTCCGCTACATCTGCTCGGACACCGGTGGCAACGCGATCATCTCGGGCCGCGCGGGCACGGGCAAGACCACGTCCTTCATCGCCACGAAGATCACGTGGGAGGAGGCCGGGGGCAAGCTCATTGGCGTGTCCGAATCCTGGAAGGCGGCCAAGAAGCTGCAAAGCGAGAGCGGGGTGGAGAGCTACTCGACCCGCACGACCCTGCACCGGATCAAGAACGGCAAGCTCCCGCTGGACAGCAAGACCATGCTGATCATCGACGAGGCGGGCATGCAGACCTCTCAGAGCATCGCGGAAATGCAGGACTTGTGCGACAAGGCCGGGGCCAAGCTGGTGCTCATGGGCGACCACCTGCAGTTGCAGCCGGTGGGCGCCGGGTCGGGCTTCCGGATCATGCAGGCGCGGATTAAGGACCACGCGCTGAAGGAGATCCGCCGTCAGCGCGAGGAGCGCGACCGGGTGACGGCCAACATGCTGTACGACGAGCGCGATGGCCAGAAGATTTTCGAACGCTACCTGGCCAATGGCCACATCCGCACGGCGGAGACCGAGCCCGAGGCGCGGGCCCTGCTGGTGCGCGACTACTTCAAGACCGAGGGCCTGGGCGAGCCCGAAACCGTCAAGCTCATGGTGGGCGGTGAGCTGCGCGACGTGGACATGTCCGTGCGCGACAAGCTGGTGTTCATGGCGGGGGACAAGACCCTGGGCATCCACGCCAACGACACCGGCGTGGTGAAGGCCATGGAGCTGAACGAGAACGGTGAGGGGTACCTGATCGAGGTGGAGGTCACGCCCGCCGATCTGACGCAGAAGAAGCACACGGTGTCGATCGACACCACCCAGTTCAACGAGTTCAATCGGGACTACGCGCAGACGTTGGTGATCTGCGGGACCAACCGTGAGGTACAGCAGGTGAACGAAGACATCCGGCAGGGATTCAAGGAGCGGGGGCTCCTGGGCGAGGACCATCGCGTACGGCTGATCGTCAACGACGAGTGGCGTCAGGTGATGCTGGCCACCGGGGATAAGGTGGTGTTCAGCGAAAAGCACGACGACCTCGGCGTGTCGAACGGCGAAGGCGGGATCATCACGCAGCTCCGCAAGTCCGACGATGGGGCCAGCCACCTCATCACCGTTCGTCTGGTTAGCGAAATCGCTGAGCAGAACGGCCGGTACGTCTCGTTCGACACCAAGGACATGCCCGACCTGGAGCTGGCGTACGCCGGCACCGTCCACAAATCCCAGGGCCAGTCGATTCCGAAGACCATGCACTACGTGGGTCCGGGCGGTTTGCACATGGTCAACAACCAGTCGGCGCTGGTGGCGATGACCCGGATGAAGGACGAGTACGGCATGTATGGCGTCGATGAGGACCTGCTAGGCACCATCGACGAGGACGGCACCCGCCGCGGCGGGATCGCAGAGGCCCTGACCGAGCAGGCCCTGAACGTCACCACGATGGACGTGAAGCAGATCACCCGCGAGGAAGCGAAGGAAATCCGGCCGCAGCAGCGTGGGGCATCCCGTCGCCTCGAACAGATCAAGATCCCCGCTCACCTAGAGGCCGAGCTGGCCACGTCCCGGACCGAGGAACGCGAGGCGCTGAAGGCACGCGGGATCGCCCAGGCGGCGGAAAGCGAGGAAGCGTCGCGTCGTCGTCTGGGCGGCGACCCGCAGCACGCGGCGGACCTGAGTGTCCGTGCTGCGGTGAACGAGCGCGAGGCGACGGCCACCCAGGCGCAGAGCGGGTTCGTGGCGTCCATGACCCAGCTCAACGCCCGCAAGGCGGCGGCACGGGCTGCGTACGAGGCACGGCAGAAGGCGGAGGCCCAGGCGGTCGCGAAGCGCGCAGCGGAACAGGCGGCGACGCGTGCGCTCCCGCCGACGCCGGCGCAGGAGCAGCAGCGCAAGCTGGAAGCGGAACGCAGCCTGCGCCGGGAGCGGGATTACGAATACGAATACGGGCGTTCCCGCTGATCGTTCGACCTACGCAAAAGGCCCGGGAGACCGGGCCTTCTCAGTACACCCATTTCATCAATGCCCTTTGATGACCTCGGCAGAGAGGTTGTGCGGTTAAACTTGGCCCAGCGTTAGGCATCCCGCGATGCGGGCACACCGACCAGATGCACATGAACGATGTACCGTAAGGCGCAGGGGCGCCAAGGGGAATGCGTTGATCACCATCAATACCGACAAGCAGCTCATTCGAGTCGACACTTGGGACGCGATCCTCGAGCGCGCTGGCTTCACCAACGATCTCGATCCGAAACAGCACGAGCTGAAAGCGATCATCGGGCGGTATGCCTTTCGGGACAAGCTCAGATGCGGGCTTTCGAGCTGCCACACGCCCCACAACCGCGGCTACATCGTGGTGACGAAAAGCGGGCTCGAGACGAACATCGGCAAGGATTGCGGCAAAACACACTTCGGGGTGGATTTCAACGACATGTCCCGGCAGTTCGAGAGGGACGTAACCGAGAAGGAAAACCGGGAAACCCTCTGGAGCTTCCATTTCCGCCTGGACGAGCTGGCGCAGACGATCGAAGGGATTCGGAAAGGTGATCGAGGAGCGGACTGGCTATATAAGCGCTCCCGCCCTTTGGTCGAACTCAACCGGGGGTGTCCGGCGGACATCGTCCGCCGGGTGGGCGACATGATCAAAACAGGTAGCACCTTGGTCGTGGTCCCTAGGGAAGCCACGAAAGCGGAGATCGATGCGGAGGAGGCTCGCACGGGCCGCCGGGTGCCCAGGCCACACTACATCGACGAGCCCGTTGGCCAGCTCGGGCATTTGGACGCTCTGTATCGCGAAAACGACGTTCGAGAGATCCTCGTGCTCGACCTGGAAACCCACTGCAAGGAGTTGTCCGACCTGGACATCGACCTCATGACGTATGAGCAGTTGTCGAAATGGGTCAAGTGGAGCGGTACGGTCGAGGAGAAGATCCAGCGCGCACAGAACGCCGTGGAGTCCGGCCGTCAGTTGCTGACCAAACGCAACTTGTCCTGTTTATCCGGCATTCTCACGGACCCTGCCGACGTCGACGCATTCTCCCAATACTTGGAAACGCTCGACTGAGCTTTCTGATCTGCGCGGTCAAAATGCACGGCCCGTTTTCGCGGGCCTTTGTCGTACAGGGGCGGTGCGCGTCAGCGTCGGCGTGCGCTGGCTATCAGCCGCTCGATCAGCCCCACGGTCACGTCGGTGAGGCGGTGCCCGTCGGCGCTAACCTTGGCCTTCACCTGGCGGTACAGCGGCGTGGGCAGGTCCAGGCTCAACCGTTCCCGGTCCTCGGTGGGCGCGACCGAGGGCACGGTGACGGCCACCGTCCCGGCGAGCCAGTCCTCCAGCAGCCCGCGAAACAGCGTCGTGAGCGTGGACCCCGACGCCTCCGCCCGGGCTTCCACGAACCGCTTGTGCGCGATCGGCAGGCGCACGTGGAACCGGGTGCTCCCCGCGGCGTTGTTCCCCTTGCGTTCCGCCTCGGGGGTGCGGACCAGGCGCAGCGCGGGCGGGGGCACCACCACGGCTGGCTTCTCGTCCTGGGCCTTGCGGGCGCTGGGGCGTTGAAACGAAAGCGTCGTTTTCACAGGCACCCCCTCACGCCGCGGCCAGACCGGCGCGGTCGGTGCCATGGCACGTCGCCAGCATCGCCAGGACCTCGCGCGCCACACCGCGCATTTCGGCCTGGGCCTGCGCGTCCGAGTGCTGGAAGACCGTGACGCCGTTGGCCGCCGCTTCCACGTAGCTCTTGCGGGCGTGCATCACCGTGTCCAGCACCGGGATCCCCGTTTCCTGCAAGGCTTCCCGGGTCAGGCGGGCCAGGCGCGAGCGCGGCGACGCTTGGGTGATCAGGAACGCGGCCTTCGTGCGCCCGTCGGTGATGTCCATGCGGGTGCGCACCAGGTCGACCAGCTTGGCGTTGGCCCACATGTCGAACGCCGACGGCTGGATGGGCAGCAGCACGAAATCGGCGGCACGCACGGCGGCGATCGTCGCCGGGTTCGAGGCCTCGATCCCCGGGCAGTCGAACACCCGCAGGTCGCGCGGCTCGCGCACGGTGGCCAGGAACTGGTCGAGCGTGGGGCGCGGGCAGGCCAGCACCGGAAACGGACGGGCACCGTCGCCGGCGGCCTCGTGCCATTCGCTCGCGGACATCTGGGGGTCCAGGTCGAAAAGCTGCGCGTCGAATCCGGTGCCCAGCTCCACGCCCAGCTCCTGGGCGATGGCGTCCGGCAGGTTCACGCACGTGGTGGTCTTGCTAGTACCGCCCTTGGTGCTGCATGCAACGATGGTCATCGGTTTCATGAGGGTGTCCTTGTTCTTGGGTGTGCCGTGGCACGGCGTAACCGAAACGGAACCGTGCAGTGGCACGGATGAGTCGCATGTAACCACGGGTACGGATATGATGTCAACATGTGCCGTGGCACAGCCTAACATGTCCTAGAACCCTTGAGGGACAAGGGATTGACGGAAATGGCGGGTCCGCGTCGCGTGTACGTGAGCGGGAACCCGTGGGTACGCGATGATGGCCGAAGGCGGAGGGATCGGGTGGTGTCCGAGGTTTTGACGCCACGCGACGGTGAGACCGTCATCGTTACGTTTGCAAAAACGGATTTGTGTGCAATCCTGGAAAAACAGTAGGCCCCTGGGCCAGCTCAACCACCTACCCAAACCATCTGTTGGAGGTATTTGATATGTCGCGTCTTTCGTTGTCGCGTGTGTTTGTTCTTCCCCCGGACAAGGGGCTCGTGGACCTGAACGGTTGGACCCTCGACCAGTGGGACCGGTACGGATTCACCGGCTGGGACGACGGCTGCGCGTCGTACTTCCTGACCCTGCACCCGAGAAACCGGGACATGCCGGCCTGGTCGTTCGGCGATCGGGCGGCGGAGTTCGGCTCGCCCTGGGTCCTGCAACAGGTCCTGCGGGTGCTGTTCAACGTCGACCAGGTTGGCGTGGACGCGGGCTGGTTCGCGTTCAAGCCGGGCATGGCCGAGCGCCTGGCCCAGGATCGGGACACCTACTTTGACCGGCACCCGGTGGCGGAGAACGCCCGGGAGGCGGCGGACGACCTGATCCGCTCGTTCCACGAGGAGGACGCGTCGTTCCAGCCGTACGCGGCACCGCATCCGCTGGACGAGGCGTGGCTGCTGGCCCACGCCTTGGTGGAACCGGCACCGCGCGAGGCGGTCCCGGCATGACAGCGCGTCGGGAGGAGGGCGCACCAAGAAAAAAAGCGGGCCACGGCCCGCTTTGTCGTTACTGGTGCTCGGCGTTCCAGCGCTGGATCAGCGCGGACGTGACCTCGATCATCGAGCAATCGAGCTTCACGCATTGCAGCTTGAAGCGCTTGTACACCTTTTCCGGCAGGTCCGCCACGAACCGCACGCCCACCTTGGCGTTGTTCGGTTTGGGCTGACGGCCCGGCCAGTCGTCGCGCGGCGTCTTGAAGTCCGGCAGCTCGACCACCTCAAGCTCGAACGCCCCGGACAGCCACCGCTCGACCTCCCGGGTGAACGTCTCGGTCATCTGCAGACCGTTCTGCGCCGTCAGGTGCGCGAACGCATCCTTGTCCTTTTTCCACATGTAGCCGTGGACGCGCTTCACGGGGATGGGCTGACCCCGCGGTGCACGGGTCCGCTTGACAGCCCCCTCGTCGGCCAGGTCCATCGCTTCCGTTGTCGTCGCCATCCCTTGAAATCCCGTTGGTGCTGAAAGCCCGAGCTTCTCAAGATTCGCGGGACGACGCAAGCACTTCTTACGTGCCGTGGCACCCCTTGGGCACGCGCAAGCACCGACAACAGCAGGGCGGGACCAGCCGGGCCCCTGGTGGGTTCCCGGTGGTCTGGATCCGTGCCACAGCACGGGCAGACCCTACCCCGAACGGCTGACCCCCGAACGGCTCAACGTCCCGCGGCGTTGCTCGCCGCGCCGTGCCGGTCTTCCCCCGTGGGCGCGTGGTCCACACCTTTCCGTGGTCGCTGCCCGGTCCGCCTTGAACCGACGTCTAGCCCAACACCGTGCCCCTGGTGGGGCAAGGCACCGCTGCGCTCGTCGTCCTCTCCCGGTCCTTCCCTCCTGGTGGTCGGTCATGCGTGCGGCATCCGGCGACGGCCTGGCCCCGTGTCCCGGCAGGGCTTGTTCGACGTCAGGCGGCTCCAGACAGCAGAAACCCACGGAAAGGACGAACAGCCATGACCACGACGAACCCACAGACCGGCACGAACAGCGCAAACCGCGACGGTTCCTTCGCCTCCCAGGCTCACCAAACAGCAGGTGTCACGGCAACGGCGCAACCGTTCAAGAACGAGTGCTACGCCACCGAGGTGATCGACGGCACCCCCGAGCGTTTCGACGCCATCGAGATTCAGGGCGTCCGTGAGGAGATCGACCTGATCGACCCGGCGAAGAGCTGCTGCGAGGTGGACAACCAGAACCCGCAGTTTTTCTCGGTCTACCTGCACGAGGTGGAGGGCGGCGTGGCGTGCGTGGCGGACCTTGCGACCCACGAGCTGGCCGTGGCCTACGCCGAGCAACTGGCCGGCCGCTACGACTGGGCGATCTACGACTACTACCTGACCCACTGACCACATTCGAGGACCACGACCATGACGACCACCACCATCTCCGCCATCTCCCCGACCCGTGGCTGGGTTTTCGACGGCGAGGTGCGCGAGCTGACGATCGACGGTCACGCCTACCGTTTCCGGGTCAACGTCGAGAACGACGACGACAAGGGCGCCCCGTGGGACGAGGAGGACGGCCACGGCCCGGTGAGCGACTGGACCACGCGCGACAAGCGCCCGGGCGAGTGGGTCCTTTCGAGCGATCACGGCAGCAAGCGGTTCTACGACGTGGCCGAGGCCAACCGGATCGCGAAGCGTGAGGGCTGGGGCTTGTCCGAGGCGCAGCGTCAGGCGTTGATCGCCCGGCTGGCGAAGGACCGCGTGGTGCGCCGCCCCGTTGGCAAGGCGACCGTGTCCCACCGTTTCGGCGGGCTGATGCAAGAGCACCGCCGCGCGACGGAGACCGTGACGGTCCCCGGGCGTGACCCGAGCAAACCCCTCACCGAGGGCGAGGTGCGTGCCGAGGCGGTGCGTCTGGACTTCGAGCACCTGCGCCGCTGGGCCGCAGACCAGTGGAACTGGGTGGGCGTGGTCGTGACGCTGCTGGGCGACGACGAGGACCTGGACGGCCTCGTGGCGAACGACTACGGGCACGCGTTGTGGGGCATCGAAAGCGACGGCGACGCGTACCTCGAGGGCGTGGCCATCGAGCTGATGACCGAGGCCGCCACCGAGGCGCACCGCGAAACCTTGGAAGCGGCGCACTGGGCGTCGCGCGACGTGCAGACCCACTGATTCACCCGGATGCGTGCCACGGCACGGGTCCACCCATCCAACAACGGAGAACACGATGGCACGCAAGAACGCCCGCACCGCCCGGACCCAAGCTCTGATCGACGGGTTCCGGGGCAACGACAACGAGTTTTCGATGCTGAAGGGCGTGCTTTGCATGGCCCACGGCTGGAGCTACCCCGACACCCAGCGGCTGGGCACGCTGATCGACAGCGCGCTGATCGCGCAGCGGATGGACGAGATCAACAACGAGGCCCGGGCCCGCATGCTCGCCGAGCTGGACGCGATGAAGCAGGGCGGGCAGAAGGCCTGACGACGGGCGCCCCGCGGTGCGGGGCTGCTGAACGGCGCGGGCAGGCGATTCGGCCACGGATCGCTATCGACGCCACTCCGGTGCTGCATACGCTCAACCGCCGGAGCCCGCGGAACCCAGGGGCGGCCGGGCCGGCCTGATGAAGCGGAACGGCGGCGCTCGAACCGTCCAGCGCGGAGGGCCGCTTCGAGCGGTGGGGCGAAGCATCCGGTCGGTGCTCCGCTGACGTCAACGACCAACCGCTGGGCCATGCAGCGCCCAGCAGCGCCGTGCCAGGGCACGTCGGCGGTGGTGTCAAACGTGGCGCGGTGATCCCTGGGCTCAGGGTGTTGAAAACGTCCGTTGCTCCCCGGTCCGCCTTTCTCCGACGCATAGGTCAGCCTGTCCACCTGGTAGGGCAAGGGTGCTGAGCAGCGTTGCCACGTCCTCTCCCGTTCCCCTTTCTCCCTCCGGTCGTGCGGCGCGTGCGGCATCCGGTCGTGCCCTGGCCCTGGTGGCCTGGCCGTCCTGGTTATGCGTCAAGGCGGCTCCGAAGAGCAAACGAACTCAACCCACCCTGAGAAGGAGAAACACCATGGCTCACCTTACCGACACCACCGCTACCAACGCACAAGCCACCCCGCGCCGTTCCTCGCGCCCCAAGGCTTCCAAAGAGCAAGTTTCCAACGTCAACACCCAGGAGCAGACCATGACGACCAGCACCGCAGCAGCACCGGCAGCAGACACGACCTTCGCCGACGTGGCGGACGCCACCGCAGGCACGACCGGCACCCCGGGTACGAGCGCTCCCGAAGCGCAACCGGCGGCAGCACCGAAGGCGAGCACCACCGACGGCTACGTCAAGGTCCGCGTGTTCGTCCTGGCGACGACGCAGGACGGCACCCCCGAGTTCTTCACGGCGATGGTCGGCACGACCGCCGACGAGATCGCGGCGAAGAAGCACCACGGCAAGGCCGCCCGCAAGGCCGCGAACGAGGGCTACAAGTGGCCCATGACCGTGTTCGACGAGAACAGCACCGCTGCGCGTCAACTGGAAGTCATGGCCGGTCGCCAACGCGACGCGACGGCCCGCGCGTAAGGCGCCCCCGGCGGGGTGGTGACACCCCGCTGGACCTGTCCACCGAGGAGACCGCGATGACCCGGAACGACTACAAGAAGGGCCGCCGACTGCTGCGCGACAACGGCCGGTACGCGCTGCGCTGGCTCCCGGCCGACGTGGCGGCGGTGATGGACTGCCTGATGTGCACGATGCCCCGTGATCCGCTGGCGGACCGGGCGTTCGTGAAGGACTACGACCGCCGGCTGGCGGGATGACCAACACGGGACTGGACCCGCACGCTACGGTTTGCCGGGTCGCACCACCCAACGGAGAGAACGATGGGCCACCTGACAATGAAATACGCGCCGGTCGAACGCGTGGCGGCGGTGGTGCGCCGCACCGGTTGCACCGAGCAGCAGGCGATCGCCGAGCTGATCGCCGAGGAGGGCGGCGTCGACGACGCGGTGCTGAACCTGAACGGCGCTGCCCGCACCACGGGCGACGACCTGCGACTGCTCCCCCGGGCTGACTGGCAGACCCAGGCGCGCGGGACCAACGACGCCGAATACGAGATCTATCGGACGAACGCGGAATCGTTGGGGTGGCGCGTGAAGTCTTACGACGAGTGGCTGGACAGCTAACGCCAGGCCGTGCGCAGGCACGGCCCGTCCCGTCCCCGCACGCTACGGTTTGACGGGGGCGGAAGCACGACCCGGCAGGGCGACCGGCCGCTACCAGGCCCCGGTGCCGGTGGGCCCTGGCAGCGGGGGAGCGGAA
>NZ_ANKP01000146.1:0-17075 GCF_000319775.1 Cupriavidus sp. HMR-1 | reverse complement strand
CGCCAGGCCCGCCGACAGCACGCGGCACTGCGGCAGCGCGCGGCCAAGCAGTGCCGCCGCCATCGGGCTGCGGCAACGGTTGCCGATACACACCACGAGGATCGACCGGATGAATGCTGCTTCCTTTTCCTCTCTCATGACTTCCATGTCTTATGGCTTGACAATGGTGGCCGTGCCAACGACCGGCTGGATCAGCAGCGTCATCACACGGCTCCAGCGCACGAGGTCACGCGCATCCACGTAGACCACGTCCTTGGGTTCGAGCTCGAAGCTCTCGGCGATGGCCAATGCCACCGGCGATGTGCCGTCGAGGTGGTACACCTTCGGCTTGCCGTCGGTGGCCCGGCGAATCACGAAGATCTGTTCGGCGTTGGCCGACGACGGATTCACGCCACCGGCATCGCCCAGCGCTTCGTTCAGCGTCATGCGGCCGTTACGCATCAGCAGCGACGAGGGCTTGACCACCTCGCCTGTCACGAAGATCTTGCTGTCTTCGCGTTGCTCCACGCGAACGATGTCGCCCGATTGCAGCAGAATCCGCGCTGGGTCGGTACCCTTGGCCAGCAGGGCCGGAATGTTGACGTACCAGCTGCGTTCACCACGCGTGACACGGACGCGGCTGTTGTCGCCAGTCAGGTTAAGCACGCCGCCGGCGCGGTTCAGCGCCTCGACCAATGTCATTGGCGCATCGTCGATGGCCAGCATCCCCGGGGTCTTGACCTCCCCATCCACGTAGACGCGCTGGCTGCGGAAGCCGAGCACGCGCACGGTCATCTGCGGGTCACGCACCACGCGCGACAGGATGCGCGCCATCTCGTCGCGCACTTCGTTGGCGGTCTTGCCCGCCACCCGCATGACCCCGGCGTAGGGAAACTGGATATCGCCCGCGGGGCTGACCACGTAGCCAGGCATGTTGGAGCCACCGCTCGACGTCGGAATCTCGAAGGCCGCGCCGATGCTGTACGTCTGCGTCGGGAACACGAGTTCGGGGTGGTCCCAGACCACGACCGAGATGATGTCGCCCGGACCGATACGGTAAGGCGTCGGCGTGCCGTACAGGTCTTCCACGCCGGCATTGGTCGGCTTGGAGTGCGCCTGCTGTTCGTGCACAAGGTCGAGCGTGATGGGTGTGACATCAGGCATCGCGTTCGGGCTCACCGCATTGACCGGCGCACTGGAGCTGAACTGCATCCCCGGAGACACCGCGCACGCGCTCAGCAGCAGCGCCGCGCAGGCCATGGCAAGCGTGGCTCCCAGCGTATGAAACGATCCGGCATCCTGCCTGCAGGTGGCGTGGTCAGGGCATCTCTTCACGGCATCCTCTCCGCAGTCGTTGAAACGAGCGCGGACATCGCAGTCCCGCGCATTTACGTGCATCGTAGGAGCCTGCAATGTGCGCTATCGGTGCGTTTCACCACATTGACGTCCGAAGGACTGCCCCAATGGCCCTTGTCGTGCCGATGTGTTGCGCGGCGCACGGAAGGCCCCTTGACGTGCCGCGTATCGTTCGCACCACTGGCCGCGCATCCGGCCCGTCGGCGCATTCTTGCCGCACCAAAAACAAGGAGGGGGAAGCATGAAGGGCGTGATCATCAACGCCGACGATTTCGGCTATGACGACGATACGTTTCAGGCCACCGTTGCCTGCTTCGACGCTGGGCTGCTGACCAGCGCGACGATCCTGGCGGGCAGCCCGGCGACAGCAAGCGCGTGCCAGTACGCGCGAGACAATCACAGCCGGTTCTCGTTCGGGCTGCACTTCAATATCGTGGAGGGGCGGCGCCCGCATGGCGCGTCCTCCACGCTGTGCCGCAAGGACGGCTCGCTGTTCCCGCCGAAGATCCAGCGCGCCCGCGCGATGGCGGGCCTGATCGACGCCGCCGATATCCGGCGCGAGTTCCGGCTCCAGCTCGACGAACTGCGCGATCACGGCGTGAACGTGTCGCACGTCGATGGGCATGGCCATCTGCACAAGTACCCCGCCGTCATGCGGGTGCTGCGCGACGAAATGCTGCGCGCCGGCATCGAGCGTGTTCGGCCGCCGCAGAACTGCTACTTCCTGAAGAACCACATGCGCGGCGCGATGAACGTGATGCTGCTGCGCCACTTCAACGGCCTGCGCAGCCCGGACTTCTACGTGGGCGCGGATACGCGTCAGCAGGGATGGGCGCTGCGGTTGCCGGCCATGCTGCCAGAAGGCGTGACCGAGATGTCGGTGCACCCGGGATTCGCCGAGCCATGGCGCCGGGAAGAAGGTGAGCCGCTGATGCATCCGACGCCCCTTGCCACCGCGTTCAGGCAGGCCGGGGTCGTGTTGATGCGCTATCACGACATCTGACCGATATCTGACCCGCCAATGCCGCTGCCCCGGTCAGTCGGGGCAGTGGCTGATATCCGCCACCGCACGCGCCAGAACGGCCTCGGCGCGTTCGCGTTGAGCCTGGAAGTCGGCGAGCAGCGCCGCACGCTGCGATTCGGCCTGCGAGTGCGCGAACATCATGTTCCGCAGGTAAGCGATGGCGGCTTCGGCAAAGTCCGCGTCGGCCGGCACCAGCACGCCATTGCGCTCGTCGATCATGGACCCGATGCAGCCACGATCATGCGCGACGACGGGCACACCATGGCTGTGCGCCTCAAGCACGATCAGCGGGGCCGCCTCGTTGTGATAGGTCGTGGGGAACATCAGCACGTCGATTTCCTGGAAGAACGCCTCCTTCTCCGTGCCATGAATCGGACCGAGGTAGCGTGTGCAGGGCGTGCGGGCCAATTCCGTGTCGAACCTTGCGCGGATATCGCGTGCCACTGGCCCCGCGATCCGCGCGCAAACCGGGATGCCGATCTCCTGCGCCAGTCGCACCACCTCCAGGAATGTGAAGATGCCCTTGGCGGCGGTGATGTTTGACAGGAAGCCGACGTTGATCACTTCCGAATGCCGGCGGACCGGCGCCTCTGTCGATGTCGATGCAGGCAGGTCGATGAGGCTCAGGTTGGACAGTACCTGGACACGGTCCGGGGTCAGCCGGTAGAGGCGGGCCAGTTCCGCGCGCATCCGGTCGCACAGCGTCAGATGCCTGCCGCGCGGCGCGCAACGCAGGATCAGGCGCGTGTACCACGTGGGCCGGTTGATGTACGCGAAGCTGTGATGATGGAAGTAGATGGCCATGCTCGACCAGTGCGCCAGTGCCACGAAAGGCGCGTCGAGCAGTTGGCCAAGACCGCCCGAGAGCCCCATGTACAGCGTATGCGGCCGGTTGGCGAGCTGGCCGTCCGTCACGAGCCGGACCATGCGCCAGAGTTGCCGTGCGCGATTGCCCAGCGCCTGCAGACCGCCAAACTGGCCGCCGAACCGGCCGGACGCCCGTGGCGCGACGTCCAGCACCACGACGGGCGCGTGCTGGCGAATCTGGTCCACCATGCGCTGGTTCGATGCTGAGAAGCCGTGATGCGGCGGCGGGAGCGGCCCGAGGAACAGCACCGGCCGCGCAACTGCTGCCGGCGCGCCAGCTTGCGCGAGAGACTGCGCCGGCGAGGGCGGGATGTCATCGTCGACTGGCTGCCGGGCGATGGGGCCGAGGGTATTGGGTATCGTCATGTTCGGGCCCTCTTCAGTATCTTCTGGCAGCCTTTGATGATGGACCGGCCGGCGCGGGCGGGTGTGTACTTTCGCACCACATCAACGCAGTTCCGCATGGTGGCCTGGACGTCGGCGAAGCTGCTGGTCGCCTTCAACAGCACGCGCGCCAGATCCGCGACGTCGCGCGTCACGAACGTATGGCCCGTGCGGCCTTCCTTGATCAGTTCGGGGATGCAACCGCAGCAATCGCTGACCACCGCCGGGCAGCCATAGTTGAGCGCCTCGTTCACGACCAGGCCCCAGGCTTCCGTGTGGCTCGGCAGTACCAGGCACGTCGCACGCGAGTACTGCTGCGCCAGTTGATCGATATCCATGGCGCCCAGGAATTGCGCGGCGTCGCCAAGGCCCAGTGACCGGGCCAGTTCCGGCAACTGGTCGGCCTCGACGACAGGCCCCGCCAGTACCAGCGTGGCGGCCGGCAGTTGCCTGCGCACTTCCACGAACGCCCGGAGCAGGTCCTCGATGCCCTTGGCGCGGCATACCAGGCCCGCGAACAGGAAACGTGGCGCCTCCGCCGTCGGCGCGTTGGCGATCCGCATTCGGGTGGCTTCGGCCGCGTTGTACGAGTGCGGCAGCGCGGCGGCCTGGCAATGGCAGATAACTTTCGTGGGGTCGGCACCCATCGCGATCGCGTACTCGGCGGAGCGTCGGCCGTAGACGAACACCCCATCGCACCGGCTGAAGAAGAACCGCTTCAGCCGCCGCTTCATCGGATGGTCGACCTGGTCCTGGATGGTGGAATCGCAGAACACGGCACGACGCTTGCCACTCAACATGCACGCTACCAGCATTGCCCAGAACTCCACGCGATGGTAGCCAGGCATCAGGATCAGACGGTTCTTCGAACGCCAGACCTCGCGCATGAGCCGTAGCGACATCTTCCACGTCGGAATCGCCTCGTACGGTTCATCGAAAAGAACCTCGTACGGGTACCGGTGATAACTGGTGTCGACGCTGCTGTAGGCCGTGCGCCCGTATCCCGTGGACGAGATATGGAAGAAGCGCACCTTATGCCCGGCTTTGTGTGCGTGAGAGAAAGCTTCGCTGAATACGGCTCCCTTGTACCTAGGCCATAGGATGTTGTGATAGATGTCGATCATTGGCAGCCATGAGTTCCCTGTTTGGTTTCCGCATTCCCGTTATCTAGTTGACTTGAGCGGAATCTCGTTCTGATGGCGCGGCCGCCTGCGAATGCGGACGCGTCTGGTTCCGCGGGGCAGTGTCCAGGCGTGGCCGCAACGGCCGGCAAGGACTGCCCACGCAGAGCATGCCGGCAGGCATGTCGGTAAATACCGCGCTGCGGGCGCCGATCACGGCGCCTTTGCCGATGCTGACGCCCGGCGCGATAAAGGTGTGGCTGGCCACCCACGCCTCGTCCGCGATGCGGATAGGGCGTCCCTGGATGGCGAAGTCGCTGCTGCGGTAGTCATGGTCGCCGCCGCACAGGTAGCTGAACTGGGATACCACTGCGTGATTGCCGATCTCGATCTCGGCCAGGCTGTACAGCTCGGCGCCGTCGCCGATCCACGCGTAGTCGCCGATGCTGACCTTCCACGGATAGGTGATGCGGACGCTGGGCCGGATGACGACATGACGGCCCACGCGCGCGCCAAAGCGACGCAACAGCCAGCAGCGGAATCCGTTGGCGAAATGCGGAGAGTGGTGAAAGAACAGGCTCTGGACGCACCACCACAGCTGCACGACAACGGCGGAGCGGCCACGGAAGCCGGGTGGCATGCGGAAAGTCGACAGGTCCTGAAACATACAGCAGGCTCCTAATGCCGGGCTGGAACCAGCCCGAGCCTTGTTCCCGGTCAGGCCGGTGACGATGGTTTCATCATGGCCGCGCGCTGGCGTGCGTACCGTACGCCAGACCACAAAGCGGTCACATGACGTGTGCCCGGCCTTATTTCCCGGCCAGGTCGGCGGCGGCCTGATCGGCTACGCCACGCGGGGCACGCAATCGCAGCAACGTTCGCTCGAATTCCGCCAGTACGGCGTCCCGGTCGAGATGGGCGGCTGCCCACGCCTTTCCGGCCGACCCGAGTGCCTGACGGCGCGGCGGATCGTCGGCCAGCGCCGCAATGGCATCGGCCATTGCCACGCCGTTGCCGGGTTCGACCAGCGAGCCGAACTGAATGACCAGCTTGCCCAGTTCGGTGTCCGGTGCGGCAGTGGCCACCACAGGTTTGCCGCTGGCGAGCATGTTCGTGAGCTTGGACGGCAGCACGAGGTCGGCGGCGTCGGCCCGCTGGGGCATCAGGTGGATGTCGGCGCAATCGAGCAACGCCGGGAAGTCTTCGGCCGATTGCAGCGGGAGGAAATGCACGCGTGCCAGGCCTTCGCATTGCGTGCGCAATGCCGGCACGCCGGCGCCTGCGCCGCAGATGATGAAATGAAGATCATCGCGCGAGCACAGGTGCCGCGCCGCGTCGGCCAGGATCTCGATGCCCTGCTTGGTGCCGATGGTGCCGGAATATAGCGCCACGACGGCGTTCGCCGGTATCCCAAGCCGTGCGCGGAAATCCGCCTCGCCACGGCGCGCCAGTGCCGCCAGATCTACCCAGTTCGGCAGCATGGACACGCGCGTGGCGTCCACGCCTTTCTGGCGTGCCAGCGCCACCATCGTGTGCGAGATGGATGACACATGGTCATAGCGCCGCATGATGAAGCGCTCGAACGTACTCGCCATGCGTTGCGGCAGACCGCCCTTGAGCAGCCCCAGCTTGAAGGCGGCATCGACCTCGTAGTCCTGGATATGCAGCCATGCCTTCGCGCCGGTGAGCCGGGCGAATAGCAGCGTCGCGGGGCTGCAGAACAATGGCGGCTCGACCGTGAACACCACGTCGGGGCGCCATGCCACCTGGCGAGCCAGCCATCCAAGGCTGGTGACGGCGAACGACGCGAGATGCAGCAGTCGCTTCACGCCGGACGGACGCTCAGGCACCCACAGTGGCGCGCGCATGACGTCGACGGCGTGGCGCATCTCGCGCCGGTAGCGCAGGCCCCGGTACGCCCGGTCGATCTTCCAGGCAGGGTAGTAGGGCGGCGCCGTGATCACGCGCACCTGATGCCCGCGCGCGGCAAGCCATTCGGCCTGTTCTCCGGTGTACTTGCCGATACCAGTCAGTTCCGGCGCGTAGTTGAGGCAATAAAGCAGGATTTTCATCGGTCTACTTCAGTACTGCCGCCCCGGGCTGGTCAGGGTGGAGGTATCCATTCGGGACCCACCGTTGGTCAGTGCGACAAGGCAGGTCATTCACGTGCGAAGTGTAGGGAGAGTCGCCGGAAGGGAACGTTCGCCTCCGCACGCACGCGCCAGCACCTGGCACGGTTGTGCGCGAGCGAACAGAAGCGGATGGGCCAGGGGACTACGCTCCAATGCCGGGCGGTCCTGCATCGTGCGTGTCCGCGCGTCCCTATTTTCCGAGCCGATGCCATGAACGGCATCGGCGAACATCAATCTGAAGGCTGGCTATCTGGAGGTATGTGTGACGACCATCAAGGGGGAGTTGCTGGAGGGTGAAACCGAAACCGGGATGGCGGCGGCCGCGCAAGGCGGGCAGTACGGCGCGGCCGCGGAGCGGGCCAGCGAGGCCAAGCGGGCGTTGCGCCTGGCCGTGGCAAGCTCGATGGTGTCGAAGGTTTGCAGCATAGGATTGCAGGCCGTCAGCATTCCGCTCTTCGCCCGGGTGCTGGACACCGACGATTTCAGCGCGATGATGGTCTACTTCGGCGTGACGGCATGGCTGTCGCTGGTGGCGATCGGTATCTGGCCGACCGTTACTTCCATCGCGGCCGACGATCGGCGGCGCGGGCAACTGGCAGGGGTGCTGACGGTGTCGTGGGTGGGGCTGTCGGCGATCTTCGCGTCGCTGATCCTGCTGGTGCTGATCCTGCGGCCGGTACTCGAAACAAGTGGCATCAACCTGTTCTCCGCCAGGCACTACAGTCTCTTCACCGCGGCCCTGGTCTGCTATGCGATGCTGACCGTGCTCTCCGTGGGCGAGGCGGTGAACCAGGGGCAGCATCGTCAGCACGTGAACAACCTGATCACCGCGGCGGGCAGCATTCTGAACGTCGTGTTCATCCTGCTGGTGACCTATTTCCGCCCGCCCGGCGAGGAACATGTCGATGTGACGTTGCTGTTCGTCGCCAGCCAGGCCGGTTTCATCCTGATCCGCGTGGTGAACATGATCGGCGTGGTGGTACGCGCCGGATGGCCTCATGCGTTTCCTGGCAAGGCATTCGCGCGTGAGCTGGCACGCAATTCCTGGTCGCTCCTGCAGGCGCAACTGGCTGTGGTTTTCCTGCAGCAGGGCGCGGTGCTGCTGTGCTACGAAACCGACATGCCGCGCGATGCCGCGCTGCTCGCCTTGCTCTTTCGCGCCAACCTGCTGCTGCACAGCTTTGTCTACATGATCAACCAGCCACTCTGGCCGATCATTCATCGCAACATGCTGGCGGGCGACTGGCAGTGGGTGATCAGGATCTATCGCAAGCTGGCCACGTGCTACGTGGCCTACGGGCTGCTGGCCATCATCGGTGCGGCATTCGTGGGTGGTGCGGCGGTGTCGCTGTGGACGGCCGGCGAATACCCGATCTCCAACAAGCTCGCTACGCTGTGCGCCGTCTACTTCGCCCTGCTGGTAACGTCGGCGGCGAGCACGCCGGTGCTGATGGGCGCGAAGGCGTTCGTCAGCCTGGGCAACATCGGCATGGCCGAATTTCTGGCTGCCGGCGTGCTCTGCACCATCCTGTACTTTGCCGATGCGGTCAGCTTCCCGCACGTGGTGGAGGCACTGATCGCGGCCAATGCCATGACCGCCCTCTGGATGATGCCGACGCAGGCCATCGTGCGGCTGAGCCGGGGCTCGCTGGATGCGCAGCACTGAGACGTTGGCTGACGCTCCGGCGGTGCCGGAGCGTGGCATGGGCAATGCGAGGGGAGGGACCCGCCTGGGTTCGCTTTGATCTCGCCGACGTAGATACCGGCGGGCCCTGCAAACGCAAGCGCAAACGCAATCGAAGCGAATTGACTAGATGGCAGGACGGACCGGCGTAGGGCCCAGCGGGCGAACATTGCGGGAGCGCCGGGTATGGAGCCTGCGCTTGCCGGAAACGAACCAGCCGATGGTGAGAAACGCCATCAAGGCGCCGCTGCCGTAGGCCATGGCGATCATCAGCGCGCCGCGCAGCGCGAAGATCAGGAAGATCGAGAAATAGATGCCGGCGGGCAGCGCCATGATGCCGCCGCTACGGCAGAGCTTGTCCAGCAGCCGCACGATAAACGCCAGCGCAATTGCGTAGGCGATCACGCCAAACGCGAAGAAGTCGATGTAGGCCTCCGCGATCAGCGGCGCCGACAGGTTGTCGAAGTCGAGCTTGTAGTACGCCATCAGGAACTGGCCGATCTCGATGCCCGTGGCGAGCGGCTTGGTTTCCCAAAGCGTGTGCGGCACGAAGAACAGCAGGCTGCCCGCTAACTGGTGGCCGTAGCTCAGGCCGTCGCGGTTCACCATCTCGATGACCGTGGCGATGTTGGCCCAGGCGTCGTAGTGCAGATCCAGGAAGTGCGAGAAATACAACCACGGATCGAGGATCTCTGACGGCTGCCATGCCGACAGGTCGGCGTGCGTGAAGATCGACAGCAACGGAAAGAAGACACCGGTCAGAAGCACGAGCGTCGACACCAGACGGCGAGGCGTGCGGGAGAACCACGGCATCAACATCAGCAACAGGCTCAGGTAGATCGGCCCGATGGCGTTGCGCTTCTCGATCAGCGGATTCTGGGTGATCAGCACACAGGCCAGCACGAACAGCGTGACCAGCAGCCAGAACGGCTGGCGCAGCATCTTGCGCCCCTTCACGTTGACCAGCATCAGCAGCATCGGCACTGGCATGAAGCAGAGGTACTTCTGCACCAGAAGGTACTGCGGCGTGGCTTCGATCACTTCAGACTGCGCGCGCAGGTCGATGGTCTGCCAGGACAGCATTGCGGCCACTGCCGCCACGCCCAGCAACACGAACGTGCGCGGCGCGTTCAGGCGCAGCGTGCGCACGAACGTGGGCGGACGTGGCCGACGCGTGCGTGACCGGTGCTGGTCGCGCCGCTGCATGTAGTACCGCGTGGCAACGTAGGTCATCACGAACAGCGTGCAGAGCAGGTTGGTGCTCACCGCCAGGCTTTCCTCGAGCGTGGCCGTGTTGACCATATGCCATTCGTAATAGGCGCGCTGCACGGAGGGGGCTACCACGAGAAACAGCGTCTCGAAGAGCAGCACGCTCGAGTTCGCCAGCGATGGGACGCGTTCCCGCACGTGCAGCAACCAGTGGATGATGACCATCGCGGTCAGCATCAGGGTCGACAGCAGCAGCATCGGCGAGTCCATGTGCGATATCGCATGGCAGTAGCCAACGATCAGCAACAGCGTCCCCGCCAGCAGGGTGTCCCATACGAAGTTGCGCTGCAAACGCATGTTGGTCTCCCAGGAGTCGCTTGGCTCGTTCGAACCGCTAGGTTGGCGTGGCCAGCGCTTCCGGTTCGACGCTGAGCCGTCCGCTCGAAAGCGCGTCCTGGTAGGTCGATCGCAGACCGGATTCCAGCGAAACCCGCGGCTGCCAGCCGGTTGCGTTGATAAGGCCGCAGTTGAGCATCTTGCGTGGCGTGCCATCCGGGCGTGTCGGGTCGAACACGATGTTGCCGCGATAGCCGACCACGCGCGCGATCAGCAGCGCCAGCTGTCGAATCGAGACTTCCTCGCCGCTGCCGACGTTCAGGAATCCGACGCCCTCCGTATGCGCCCGGTACGATGCCTGGGGCAGGTCCATCACATGCAGGCAGGCGCGGGCAAGGTCGTCGGCGTGAAGGAATTCACGCATCGGCGCACCGGAGCCCCACACGGCAACCTCCGGCGCGTCCGCTAGCCTGGCCTCGTGGATGCGCCGGATCAATGCCGGGATGACGTGGCTGTTCTCGGGATGGTAGTTGTCGCCCGGACCATAGAGGTTCGTGGGCATCACGCTCCGGTAGTCGACGCCGTATTGGCGGTTGTAGCTGTCGCACATCATCATGCCGGCGATCTTGGCGATCGCGTACGGCGCGTTGGTGGGCTCCAGCGCGCCGGTCAGCAACGCCGATTCCTGGATGGGCTGCGGCGCGAATTTCGGATAGATGCAGCTCGAACCCAGGAACAGCAACTGCTCGACACCGCCGCGCCAGGCTTCGTGAATCACGTTGGCCGCGATCGTCAGGTTCTGCTGGATGAACTCGGCGGGATAGACGTTATTGGCATGGATGCCGCCCACGCGCGCGGCCGCCAGATAGACCTGCGAGATCCGTTCGGTGGCGAAGAATTGGCGCACGTCTTGCTGTTCGGTCAGATCCAGTTCACGGTGGGTGCGCAGGACCAGTTCCACGTCGCCACGCGCGGCCAGCGCGCGCGCGATCGCGGAACCGACCATCCCGCGATGGCCGGCCACGAACACTCTCGGGCGGGCGTCACTCATGGTAGTCATAGGTCCTGAAGCCGGCCATCTTGACCAGCGCGTCACGCCGCGCGGCCACGAAGTCCGCTTCGATCATTTCGTGCACCAGTTCGTCGAACGTGATGCGTGGGGACCAGCCCAGTTGCTCGCGTGCCTGCGTTGGGTCGCCCAGCAGCGTCTCGACTTCGGTCGGGCGGAAGTAGCGCGGGTCCACGCGCACGATCACGTCGCCGACCTTGCAGCGGGAGGACAACTCGCGGCGCGAGGAGTCGATATGAGAAATGATGCCGACCTCGTCGACGCCGCTGCCTTCGAAGGTGACCGTCAGCCCGAGCTTCTGCGCGGAGAGCGTGACGAACTCGCGCACGCTGTGTTGCTCGCCCGTGGCGATGACGAAATCACGGGGCGTTTCCTGCTGCAGCATCAGCCACTGCATCTCGACGTAGTCGCGCGCATGGCCCCAGTCGCGCAGCGCGGACAGGTTGCCAAGATAGAGCACTTCCTGCAGGCCCAGCGCGATGCGCGCGATGGCGCGCGTGATCTTGCGGGTGACGAACGTTTCGCCGCGCACAGGGCTTTCGTGATTGAACAGGATGCCGTTGCACGCGTACATGCCATAGGCTTCGCGGTAGTTCACGGTGATCCAGTAGGCGTAGAGCTTGGCTACGGCATACGGGCTGCGCGGATAGAACGGCGTGGTTTCCTTCTGCGGAATCTCCTGCACCAGCCCATACAGTTCGGACGTGGATGCCTGGTAGAAGCGCGTGCTTTGCTCCATGCCGAGAATCCGCATCGCCTCGAGCAGGCGCAGCGTGCCGACGGCGTCGGTGTTGGCGGTGTACTCGGGCTCTTCGAATGACACCTGCACGTGGCTCTGCGCCGCGAGGTTGTAGACCTCGTCGGGGCGGGCCTGCTGCACGACGCGCACGAGGCTCGCCGTATCGGTCATGTCGCCGTGATGGAGGATCAGTCTGCGGTCCGGCGCTTGCGGGTCCTCGTACAGATGATCGATACGTTCGGTATTGAACAGAGAACTGCGCCGCTTGATGCCGTGGACTTCGTATCCCTTGTCGAGCAGGTATTCGCACAGGTACGAACCGTCCTGGCCAGTGATGCCGGTGATCAGTGCCCGGCGCCGGCCATTGGCGCCGCGTGGCGTCGATGCATCGTCGGGCTTGTCTGCCGCGTCGAAGAGGTTGTCCAGTTCGTTTACGCCCATGACAGTCACATTTTGGTTAGCAATACGCGGACTGTAGGGGGGGTGTCCTGAAGCCACTGTCTGCTACCCCACACAGTGGCAGCGCCCGGGCGTGACGTGCCCAATGTGCCATGCCCAATGAAAAAGGGCGCCTTCCGAGGAAGGCGCCCGTATGGGAGGGGGCCGGGAAATCCGGAGACTCAGGCAGGCACGCTGGTGTCGTACTGCGCGTCGGGGCCGCGGGCGATCACGCGCCGCACACCGCCGTCGCGAGCCGAGTGTTCGTCGCCATGGACCCACTCGAGCGTTGCACCGCGCTGCAACGCCGCATACACGGCTTCTCCCTTGTTGCGAACCTTGAGGCGCTGATAGAGCGTGCAGGCGTGGCTCTTCACGGTGGCCACCGAGATATTGAGCATCCGGCTGACGGTCTTGATCGGATACCCGCGTGCCAGCAGCACCAGCACTTCGTACTGGCGCGGCGTGATCTGCAGCATCTCTGCCTCGTCGTAGCCAGGCTCCTCCTCGACCATCGGCGACAACGGGGTTGCCGACGAACTGATCGGCTGGCCCGGGCGCAGACTGGTGAGGTCGCGCACGGCAACGGTGGTGCGCAGGACGTTGGCGCAAGCGCCGGGCGAAAGCGGCTCCTGCATGGCCGGTGGCAGCGGCAATGGCGCAGCCGATGCCAGCGATTGCGTGGCATGCATGGCCGAGCGCGATGCCGACGGCGTCGCGCAGACCTCGCTTGCGAGCATCAGGCCCTGCACGCTCGAGATGGTCAGCCGGATGGCGGCCTCGATCACGGGCAGCGATGTGGACTTCGGCAGGCATCCGCAGATGCCGCGCGCGGCATCCGCGTTGGGCACGTGCAGCGGCAAGGCGTCGGCCAGCACCAGGATGCGTTGCGGCGCCAGACGCTCGCGCGCCTGTTCGAGTTGCGCCCATCCGGAGGCTTGGTCGCCGGGCATGCCGAAGACCAGCAGTTCGGCATTTCGATGAGGTATTTCAGTTCGGACAACGTCAGCTGGCGACAATGCAAGTACGTGACCGAATTCCTGAATGGTCTCGAGCATCTGCAACAGCCCGAGCCGGAGCAATGGATGCTCCTCGATAAGCAAGGCGTTCATTCTTCTTCACTCCCCGTTCATGGGCGAGCTGCGGGATGCTTTGCTTGCGGGAATCATTGCTGCGTCAGGACAGACAGCCGCCCCAATGGCGGTGCCGCGAAACTGCGCCAACCCCGTGCTTCCGTGTCAGTCTTTGTCCATTTGTCAGGATGGACTTGTCCGCGCGACCGGAAGTATGACCCGAACCCAAACCCGAAAGAAAATCTCGCTCCAAAATCGAACTTAAATTCATCTTATGGGCTGGTTGATCTGATTGCAAGCGGCTGGATTAGAGGTGGTGTCGAGATGGAATGAAGTCCGCCTCATAATCCGTCTCCTGATTCATTCATTTGGTGGCGTGCCTGCCCGCCAAGCCTTGCTGGACGTGCTGTCACAAGGGTTTCACGCCTGATACAGCAATTCCCAAGGATGTTTCACCGATGCAACCGATTTGAATGAAAGTGGTCTGACAATTATCAATTATTCACCCGGTTGGGGGGTGTGGCATTAACGAATATCGTGCTGGCTGACACAATGATGAAACCCATGAAAAAGGGCATTTATGCCATATATCCGGACATCGGGTTGACGCGGAATGGGAGTCGCACTAGTTCAAATGGATGAGGGATGTACCCCACTTCAGTAGGAGATAAAAGATTGCCTGTCGGCCGTCCGTCTCCCGGGTTCCCACCACCCTCGGCGAGACTGATCGGCTGGCAAACCTGGCGTTGGTCGGGGTCACATGCCCATGCCCCGACCAACGCCAGGCTGCCGTTTACCGATCGCGCCCACCTGGCGGAGCCGGTCGCCCGTGCGGCTTATCGGCCCCTTATCGGCCCCAATAGCCCGGGCGCTTGTACCACCCGTGCGGGCCGCGCTCCCAGCGCTCGGGCACGTAGCGGTAGCCCGGGCGTGCCGATTGCCAGTAGCCGCCGCGCCAGGCGTAGTTGTCTCGAGCGTGGTCATAGTGGCCTGGTACCCAGACATGGCCGGGCCGTGGCGCGGGGCGAACCTCGTGTCGCGGGGGCGGCGGTGGGCTTCGATAGTAGTTGTCGTGCGCCTGGGCGCCCGGCGAGATCAGTCCGAAGACGCTGCCGGCGGCAAGCACGGCGGCGGCGAGCAGTAGCTGGCGTTTCATGATGTCTCCTTGGCTAGCGTTGAGTCGGAAACCGGTGTTGGCTGCATCCGGGCCCAGCGGGCTCAGTAGCGGCCGCCATAGCGGTCATAGTGGTCGTAGTGGTAATGCGGTCCGCGCGGCGGCACCACGATGCACGCGGAAAGCAGGGCACTGGTGGTGACGAGCAGCAAGGCCAGGGTGAGTGCGCGTTTCATTCGGGGCTCCATATCCGGTTCGCGTTGAACACGGCTTCACTCTAGCGACGGTCTCTTCTCTTGCGCGGTTGCACTTGTAAGACGGTCTCTCACGCCGCAACGCGCCGACCACCTGTTTTCTGACCTGACAGATAACCCGCCAGCCCTTGACTGGCAAGGGTTTGGAGGAATGTGACGCGAACGCTCCGACAGGCACACTTGATCGAGCGCCAAATAATGTGGCGTTACATCGGAAATGAGTCGTGCAAAGATTTTCCGGTGCGCGGGGCTCGGCTGCGGTATCGGAGGACCCCTGTCATCGCAGGAGACGTCCCCCACGTTGGACGCAGAAACGGGTACGCTTTCGCTGGTTGAGCCGGAATCGGCGGGTGCCCGGACATGGTGCGCAATGCGTGTCCGTGGCGGCGGCCAGTGCCCGGATTGCCCCACGATGCGTCAAAAGCAGGGCGCAGATGCCGCTGGCCCGGTGGCATGAAGTTTGCGCCAATGAGTTCGCCGTAATCCCGAGGGAGGACGTCATGCCGGTTATGCTCATCGTGCTGGTCTTGCAGGCGCTTGAAGGTCTGAGTCCGCTTGCCGTGCCGCAATTCGCCCGTGTGCACGGCGGCGTCGATGGCGCGGATGCCGTGGCGGTCATCGATCGCACCCAGGTGCCATAGCCGTAGGCGAGCAAGGGCGAGCACAGGCGCGCCGGTGTTCACGTCCTCTCCGCATTCATCCATGACGAACGGAGAGACCATGACTCGTAGTGACGTGACCGACCTGATTATCGAAGCCAAGGTGCTGCGTGGCATTCGATGGGCCGATGTAGCCGAACGTGTCGGCAAGAGCAAGGAATGGACGACCGCGGCCTGCCTGGGCCAGATGGCCTTCGATGAAGCCGGCGCCCGCGCCGTGATGGATATCTTTGGGCTGCCCGCCGAGGCTGAACCGTGGCTGCGTGCCGTGCCCTACAAGGGTTCGCTACCCACGCAGGTGCCTACAGACCCGCTGATCTATCGCTTCTACGAACTGATCAGCGTCTACGGCACGACCTTCAAGGCATTGATTCACGAGGAATTCGGCGACGGGATCATGAGTGCCATCGACTTCCGCATGGACCTGCAGCGCGAACCCGATCCCAACGGCGATCGCGTTCGCATCGAGATGTCCGGCAAATTCCTGCCGTACAAGACCTACTGACGGCGGAGGCAGGGGCTACAGGCGCCAGACGCGGCTTCGCGGCGGCCGGTTGCACCCGGCCCGCCGCCATTCCCATATTCCCAAACTCAGCCGAAGAACTCCTGGTAGTAGCGCGTGCACGTGCCGGTTTGCCGGAACGTGTACGGCAACTCGGCCATGGCGGCCGCGTCGAGCGAGCCGAAGGGGATGTCGAGGTCGGCCTCCGGTTGCATGGCCTCGTCGTTGGTGCGGGAGATCTGTTGCGGATTCACGGTAACGCTCACTCATTCAGGGCGGGCCGCCTGGGCGCCGCGTGTCAAGGAACCGGACGGGATTGCCGTCACGCAGTCCATCGTACCCAAGCCTGGCGGAGGAATCAGCGGCGTCCGCCCGAAAAGACTGTTCCAGTTCCACCATCAATCGCGGGTATGCACCGCGTATCAAGCGCCTTCGTCACAACAACGGCCCTGCATATGTTGTGGGTTTGTCGTGTCGCAAAGACAGCGCGAACAAAGCGCCGCCGGGCTGTTCGGCCAGGACTATAGTGGCTGTGGAGCCGCGCCCGGCGCGGTTTGCATCCCATCTTTCCTGCCAGCCTGGGGGAGCCCGTCATGAGTCTTCCGCCATGTTTTGCCAACCGCCGCGAGGCGGGCCAGTACCTCGGTCGTCATCTCGCCGCGCTTGGCTACTGCCGGTCACATGATGGCGATCCAGCGCTTGTGCTGGCCTTGCCACGCGGTGGTGTTCCCGTTGCCTACGATGTCGCGCGCGTGCTCGACGCGACGCTTGATGTGCTGCTCGTGCGCAAGATCGGCGCGCCCGGCTATCCGGAACTGGCGCTTGGCGCCGTGGTCGAGGGCGATGCAGGTGGCAGCGGGCCGCATACGGTCGTCAACGACGACCCGTGGGCACGCCGCGCGCTGGAGTCTGGCGCGTTCGATGCGGAACGCGGCCGTCAGCTTGGCGAGATCTGCCGTCGACAGCAGCGGTATCGCCAGGGGCACCCGGTTACCGCGATCGCGGGCCGGCGCGTGATCGTTGTCGATGATGGCGTGGCGACTGGCGCGACGATGCGCGCAGCGCTCGACGCCGTGCGCATGGCGGGCGCCGCGGAGGTCGTGGTAGGCAAGTTCCAGGGTAACGGTGACAGTGG
>NZ_ANKP01000145.1:0-16928 GCF_000319775.1 Cupriavidus sp. HMR-1 | reverse complement strand
CCCGCCGCATCGTCCTGACCGGCCTGATGGCCGCCGCCACTGCCCTGTCTCCGCTGGCCGCAATGGCCCAGGGCGCCAGCCCCGCCACCGCCGCGCCGAAGACCGAGCGCGTGCAGTTCGTGACGAGCGCCGGCAAGTTCACTATCGAGCTGTACCCCGATGCCGCCCCGAAGACCGTGGCCAACTTCATGGGCTACGTCAAAAGCGGCTTCTATTCCGGCACGATCTTCCATCGCGTGATCAACGGCTTCATGGTCCAGGGCGGTGGCTTTGACCGCGACATGAAGGAAAAGCCGACGCTGGCGCCGATCGCCCTGGAGTCGCAGAACGGCCTGAAGAACAAGGCCGGGACCGTCGCCATGGCACGCACGTCGAACCCGAACTCGGCAACCGCCCAGTTCTTCGTCAATGTGGTGGATAATCCGAACCTCGACTACCCGCAGCCGGACGGCAATGGATATGCCGTCTTTGGCAAGGTGGTAGAGGGAATGGACACGATCGACAAGATCAAGACCACGCCGACTACGGCGTATGGCGCCATGCGCAACGTGCCTGCCGCGCCGATCGTGATCGAGTCGGCCACCGTGGTCACCAAGTGACCCCAGGCAACCCCGAATACAATCGTCATCGCATCATCGAACAGAGGTAACCCCATGAGCAAGGTACAACTCCAAACCACGCAAGGCGCCATCGTCATCGAACTGGACGCCGAGAAGGCCCCGAAGACGGTCGAGAACTTCCTGTCGTACGTGCGCAAGGGCCACTATGACAACACGGTCTTCCACCGCGTCATCAAGAACTTCATGATCCAGGGCGGCGGTTTCGAGCCGGGCATGAAGCAAAAGGATACCGATGCGCCGATCGAGAACGAAGCCGGCAACGGCCTGAAGAACGACCGCTACACGGTTGCCATGGCCCGCACCAACGCGCCGCACTCGGCCACGGCCCAGTTCTTCATCAACGTGGTGGACAACGACTTCCTGAACTTCAGCTCGCCCACGCCGCAAGGCTTCGGCTATGCCGTGTTCGGCAAGGTCGTGGAAGGCACCGACGTGATCGACGCCATCAAGGGCGTGCGCACCGGCAGCTCGGGCTTCCATCAGGACGTGCCGCTCGAGGACGTCGTGATCGAGAAGGCCACGATTGTCGAGTAATCGCGTTTAACGTCGATTCGAACGACAGGCGGCATGCCGCTCGTGGTGAATACAGACATCCGGACCGCATGACCGCTCCCACCCGCACGCCGGTGGCCGCCCCGATCGAGGTGCAGGCGCCGGCGTGGTTCATTTCCGATCTCCACCTGACGGCCGACATGCCGCGCACGCTGGCGGCCTTCCACCGCGTGCTCGATCGTGCGGCGCAGGGTGCGCGCGCGCTGTTCATCCTGGGGGACTTTTTCGAGTTCTGGGTAGGGGATGAGGAAACCGACTCGCCGTTCGCGGCCGAGGTTGCCGCCGCACTGCGCCGGCTTGCCGATGCCGGCGTGCCGGTCTATCTGATGCACGGCAATCGTGATTTCCTGCTTGGCCGTCGATTCGCGGCCAGGGCGGGCGCGACGCTGCTGCCGGACCCATCGGTGATCGCCTGTGCTGGCCATCGCGTGGCGCTCAGCCACGGTGACATGCTGTGCACGGACGACGAGCGCTACATGCGCTTTCGCCACTGGACACGCAAGGGCTGGGTACAGCGGCTGTTCCTGCTGCTGCCGCTCGGCACGCGGCTGTCGATCGCCCGACGCCTTCGTTCGGACAGCGAGGCCGGGCGCACGCGCCAGGACATCGACGCGGTGCCGGTCACCTATGGCGATGCAGCACCGGACGCCGTCAACGCACTGCTCGCCTCGAGCGGGGCCGGCACGCTGGTGCACGGCCACACGCACCGTCCCGCACGCCACACACACGAAGCCGGCGAGCGCTGGGTGCTGACGGATTGGGACCTCGACGGCCGCCATCCACGGGCCGCCGTGCTCCAGCTCGACGACACCGGCTTCCGCGTGCTGCCGCAGGTCGACTGACGATGCCGGGCTCGCGCCGACCGCCACGCCGACCGGCGTGTGCCTCCACTACTTCATCAGCTTGCGCAGCTCGCTCGCGTCGAAGCGGCCGTTTGGCGTGTTCTCGAGATGCTCGCCGAGCCGGTCGAGCGCGGCCAGCACGGCCTCGATGCGGTCATGTTGCCTGGCCGCGTTGTCGATCAGGCTCTTGAGCGCCAGCGACACGGGATCGTCCGCGTTCGGCGTGATGCCGTAGGCCGAGAACTCCTGCTTCGCGCCCTGCTGCGTGGAAGGCGCATCGGGCATGATGATGCGCGCCGGAATCCCCACCGCCGTCGCGCCAGGCGGCACAGGCTTCAGCACTACGGCATTCGACCCAACGCGCGCGCCCGCGCCCACCTCAAAGCCGCCGAGCACCTTGGCGCCGGCGCTCACCACCACGCCGACGCCCAGCGTCGGATGGCGTTTCTGGCCCTTGTACAGCGACGTGCCGCCCAACGTCACACCCTGGTAAATCGTGCAATCGTCGCCGATCTCGGCGGTTTCGCCGATCACCACGCCCATGCCATGGTCGATGAACACGCGACGGCCCAGCTTGACCGCCGGGTGGATCTCGATCCCAGTCAGGAAGCGAGACCAGTGCGAGATCCAGCGCCCCAGCCAGTGAAATCCACCCCGCCAGCACGCATTGGCCACGCGGTGAAACATCACGGCGTGCAGCCCGGGATAGCAGGTCAGGACTTCCAGACGGCTGCGCGCGGCGGGGTCGCGCAGCATGATTGTGTCGATATCTTCCTTCAGGCGAGTGAACATCTTCTTCGTGTCGTGTTGCCGCAGCGTGCGCCGTTCATGGAACTGGTCGCCGCCGAGGTCATTGGCCGGTACTGAGCAGTCGGTGTGGGGGGGACGGCTCTGGCGCGAGACAGCGAGTGTAAGAGATTTGCGCGCCTGCCGCCCCGCCCTGACGACGTCAG
Source organism: Cupriavidus sp. HMR-1 (assembly GCF_000319775.1). NCBI lineage: Bacteria > Pseudomonadati > Pseudomonadota > Betaproteobacteria > Burkholderiales > Burkholderiaceae > Cupriavidus > Cupriavidus sp. HMR-1. Next base: position 13,961 of record NZ_ANKP01000145.1, on the reverse strand, counting down.
GGCTTCTTGGAAAGCCGCCTCAGAACGAGTCTGAAACGACGTCCCGGGTCAGCACCAGGCTCAACATCGTTCCGGCAAATGCGCGCACGCACGCCCCACCACCGGGCGACCAGACGCCGCGCCACGGATGAGGCCTTGCATGATGTACGCCGGGAAAATCGCCACGGAACTAGTCTTCCTTGTTGTCGTCGTGCTTTGCATCGCCCGTCAGCAGCATGCGCTTGGCGATGCCACGCAGGATGTTCACTTCCTCGCGCTCCAGGCCGGTCCGCGCGAACAACCGGCGCAGGCGCGGCATCAGCTTGCGCGGATTCGCCGGGTCCAGAAAGCCGATCGCCGCCAGCCCGGCCTGAAGGTGGCCAAACATCGCCTCGATCTGCTCGGTGTTGGCGGGGTCACCAGCATAGCCGATATCGCCAGCGACGTCCGGGAGCCCGCCGGCCGTTTCCTGCGCCTCTAGCAAGGCCAGCCGCATCTCATAGGCGATGAGCTGCACGGCCTGGGCCAGGTTGAGAGAGGCGTAAGCCGGATTGGCAGGGATATGCGTCACGGCCGAACAGCGCAATACCGCGTCGTTCGGCAAGCCGAAGCGCTCATTACCGAATACGAAGGCGACCGTGGTAGCGGGGTCCGCCTCCAGCACCGACCGCGCCTTGGCCACGGCGGCGCGCGGTAACAGCCTCGGCGGCCCGAATTCGCGCTGCCGGGCGGTCATGGCGACGGTAAAGGCCGTACCAGCCAGCGCGGCCTCGATGCTGTCGACGATCGTGGCGCTGGCCAGCACATCATCGGCACCACTGGCCATCGCGACGGCATCGGGATGCGACACGACTCCCTGCTCGCGCGGCGAGACCAGCACCAGGCTCCCCGGCACGTGCCCGAAGCCCATCGTCTTGATCGCCCGCGCGACCGAGCCCACGTTGCCGGGGTGACTGGTTTCCACCAGCACCACACGCACATGCGCGAAAATGTCTGAAAGATCACTTGCGGCCGCGCCGTTCGGGATCGGATCCATCTGAGAGTTCAACACTTCGGTCATCCGGCGCGTCCCGCCCGTCTCGATCGAGGTTGTCGACTCGTGCGAGAGGCCAGGTTCCTATACAATGCTGCCTTCCAATTGCGGTGCGGCGCCTCACATGGCGACGCACCCCGTTCTTCTACAATTCGTTGTGTTGTCTGGCGGCCCCGGCAGCCCGCGCGATTCGCCCTTGTTTCTGTGGCGTCCCATGTCGCGTCGTGGCGCGGTTGCCCCGCCTGGAGAAATTCATGCATCCGATGCTCAATATCGCCGTCAAGGCGGCCCGCAAGGCGGGGTCCATCATCAACCGCGCGTCGATCGACGTCGACCTGGTACGCGTTTCGCGCAAACAACACAACGATTTCGTCACTGAAGTCGATCGCGCGGCCGAAGCGGCCATCATCGAGATCATCCGCACCGCCTACCCCGAGCACGCCATTCTAGCGGAAGAGTCCGGTCAGTCCTGGGCCGACGGCGAAGAACAGAGCGAATTCACCTGGGTCATCGACCCGCTGGACGGCACCACGAACTTCATCCACGGCTTTCCGCAATACGCGGTCTCGATCGGCCTGCTGCACAAGGGCGTGCCGTCGCAAGCCGTGGTCTATGACCCGACCCGCGACGAACTGTTCACCGCAAGCAAGGGCGCGGGCGCATTCCTGAACAACCGCCGCATCCGCGTCACGCGCCGCGACAAGCTGGCCGATTGCCTGATCGGCACCGGCTTCCCGTTCCGCGATCTGGAAGGCATGGACGAATACCTGGAAATGTTCGCGCTGATGACGCGTAGCTGCGCCGGTCTGCGCCGTCCGGGTGCCGCCGCCCTGGACCTGGCCTACGTCGCCTGCGGCCGTCTGGATGGTTTCTTCGAGCGCGGCCTCAAGCCGTGGGACATGGCTGCCGGCATGCTGCTGATTACTGAGGCTGGCGGTCTGGTCGGCAACTACGCCGGAGAATCGCGCCAGATGGAACAGGGTGAAGTGCTGGCCGGCAACCCGAAGGCCTTCGCGCAGATGGTTCGCCTGCTGGCCCCCTTCTCGCTCGACAACGCGAAGCCCACCGCAGTCTGATCCTTAGCTAGCCCCCAGGCTGCCTCCAAACAGGCGCCATCGGAGAGATCCGATGGCGCCTGTTTCGTTTTGCGCACTTTCTTTCAGAATCTCGCCCGGGATTTTCCGATTCACCCGCCATAAAGTTACTCGCGACACACAAGTTTACTTGCGCCCCCAACACCGTGTGTAGACTTACACACGGATCACCCAGGGCTCGAAATTGCACTCGTCCACGTTGATCCGATTGCTCGAACAGAAGGGGTGGAAGCTGGTGCGCACGCATGGCAGTCATTTCACCTTCAAACATCCGCAGCACATGCTGATTGGGACCGTGCCCCATCCAAAGAAGGATCTGCCGACAGGCACGGTCCGAAACATTCTGAGGACGGCCGGACTATAAGCGGCGCGCCGTGTACAAAGAGGAACGACATGGACTTTCCCATTGCCATTCACAAGGATGCGAATTCGGTCTACGGCGTGACGGTGCCCGATGTGGCGGGCTGTTACTCCGCCGGCGAATCCATCGAGGAAGCGGTCCGCAATGCACGCGAGGCCATCACGACTCACGTGGTGGCACTGCTCTCCCTTGGCGAGGAGGTTGTTCTGAAAGCGACGCCGATCGGCACGCTGATGGCCCAACCGGAGTACGCAGGCGCGATCTGGGCACTGGCCGACATCGACATGAGCAAGCTCGACGCGCGCCCTGAGCGAATCAATATCAGCCTGCCTCGCTTCGTATTGCACAAGATCGACATGTTCGTGGAACGTCGCCACGAAACCCGGAGCGGGTTCCTCGCGCGCGTCGCGCTGGACGCCATCGCGGGCAGCGTCTGAGTCCAGAACGGAAAATCCCAGCAAAAATGAGAATCCGGCACGAAGCCGAGGTGTGGGGTCGCAGTAAAATGCACCTTTGCGCCGTGCACGGGGTGGGCCTGTAATCCAGACGCCACCAGACCGCCGGCAACCGATACACCGGCGGCCCGGCACCTGCGCCGCTTGCCGCCCGAGAGGAATGCATGTCAGAAGCCCTATCCGTACCTGCCGCTGAAGGCGAGAACACCGTGACCGCGAGTGAATCGCCCGACCTTGCCGCGACTTCCGCCAGGGCCGAGAAAGTCGGCAAACAGGAAAAGCCAGAGAAAGCCGAGAAGCAGTCGCCCATGATGCAGCATTATCGGGGTGTAAAGCACTGATCCCTTGTGCAGAGCTTGTGTAAGGCTGTATGCCCGGCCAAAATCGCACCTTCTGATACACCGGGCATACAGATTGATGCGGGCTATTGGCGGTATTTCCGGAATGCCCTGCTGGTCGGGTTTTGCACCGATCGTGAGCCGCTTCCGTCGAGTATGCCCAGCCCCTTGTGCATACTTTCGAGCCGCCCTGCCGAGCACCTGTGGGCGCGATCGAATGTATCCCCCGTGCGCCCGGGTATGATCGGCGTTTCCCCTCCACCACGCTGATCCCCGCATGCCGATCGACAACTGCACCCACACCTTCGACGAGCTGGCCGCCAGGGTCCTCCCTGCTCATCTAGAACGGTTGAAGGCCTCCCTCCAATCACCGATGCCGGCCACCGAGTTCGTGGGGTTCAAGAGCGCCCGCCGCGAGCTGCTCGCCAAGCTAGGGCACTCCACCGACTTCCCCGGCTGCTACGTGTTCATCGACGAGGACCGCCCGGTGTACGTGGGGATCTCCCGCGGAGTGGTCAAACGTCTGGTGCAGCACCTGAACTTCGAATCGCACTTCACCGCCAGCTTGGTCTACAAGATGGCCAGCGAGGACTTCCCACACGAAATGAAGCGCGACCAGGCCATGAAGGACGACCAGTTCCGCGAGGTCTTCCTCACCGCCCAGGGCCGCTTGCGGGAAATGTCGGTCGCCTACGTCCAGATCGACAACGACCTGGAGCTGTACCTGTTCGAAGTGATGGCGTCCATGCACTTCGACACCGACACCTGGAACACCTTCCGCACCCACTGACCGACGGTGAGGGCCTGCCTCGCACACGCTGATGGTTCATCGGTGTCTGCGCATCAAGGGAGGCTCACGTCCTCGTCCTGGCGCCGCACGCTGCAGCTATACTGTTCCGACAACAAGGAAATGCGATTCGAGATCGGGGGCGGGGATGAAGGACCAACAACGCAAAGGCCGAGGACTGTCCACGTGCCTGGCGGCGATCGTGGGGAGCACCCTCCTCCTCGCCGGCTGCGGTGAGCGCTCCGTCTCCGGGTCCTACGTCGCCCACTTCGGCAACCAGGCCGACCTCCTCCAAATCACCGAAACGCCCGACCATCGCTTCACCGGCACGCTCCGTCACGCCGGGTTGAAGAACGACGGCACTCTGACATCGAGCAGCGCGAACGTGTCGGGCTCGGTCGACGGGAACAGCCTCACCCTCACCGTCTTGGAAACACCTCTGCCCATCGGGCAGAACTTCAGCGGGACGGTGACCGGAAGCAGTATCGACATCACGATCGCCAACGGCGCCCAAACGGGGGTCGAGCACTTCGCCAAGGGTCAACCCACCGATTTCGACACCGTGGTGGCCCAGCTCAACCAGGCCGGTCAGCCGATCATCGCCGCGCGCCAGCGACGACAGCAGGTCGATCAGCTCAACCGCCAAGTGAGCGCCTTGACGGACAGCCTGAACCGCTTCGTCGCAAGCGCCCACCAGCACCTCGAACGTCTGCCCAAGGCCCAGGCCTATTACGATCACGCCGTGAGCATCGAACAGGCGAAGCTCGATCGCGCCCAGCGCCTCGAAGCCACCGGGAACGGTGTCGCGCAAGGCCAGGCCGGTGTCATCATTGGTCAGATGAGCGTCGACAAGGCTCAGATCTCGATCGCCGACGATTCGATCGACCGGGTGCAGACCGATGCCACATCGGCAGAGAACGTCCTCAACGGCCGCATTGCTCAGTGGCGCGGGTCCTGCCTGGACGGTGGGAACGTTAAGGTCGGCGACGTCATCCCGGACATGGGACCGTGCAAGGGGCTCGCCCGAGCCGTCGCCGCCTACAACGGGGTACTGCCCCCGCTGCACAATGCGCTCGCCGGTGCGGCCCAAGCGAAGACACACGCTCACGCCCAGCTCGCTACCATCTGGCAGGCTGCGGACAATCTGCACTGAACACGTCCCCAACGGAGGGAACCGTGGAAGGCTACGTCTATGTGATGTCGAACAAGGCGATGCCGGGCCTGGTCAAGGTCGGCTTCACCACCGGGACGCCCGACGAACGCGCGGCGCAGCTCAACGGGACGCACTCGCCCCATCCCGTGGTGGTTGAATATTCGACGCATGTGCCGGACGCGCGAGCGGTCGAACGGGAAGCCCACCTGCGCCTTCGCAAGCACCGCGAGGGAAAGGAATGGTTCCGGTGCTCGCGTGAACTGGCGATCAACGCGATCAAGCGCGCCGCTGGCGACCTCGCCCGGAACGAGTTCTCCCGTGTCGAGCAGGAGCGGCAACAGGCGGCCTACCAAGAGCAAGCCCGGCATCGCCGAGAAGCCGAGAAACGGGTGTGCGACGAGGAGCAACGGAAAGCCGGGTTGAGGATCGCCGTGGAGCAGCACTACGGGCCCCGCATGGCGAAGTGCTTCCCTTCTTTCTGGACGGTCTACGGATGGTCGTGCGTCGCGGCATGGCTCGTGATCGCGTGCTTCCCGGGCGCCACGTTCATGGGCGGTCTGTTCGGGGGTGCCCTTTTGGGTTTCATCCTCGCCTTCGTCGCTTACGGGATCCTCGATAATCGAGCCATGAAATCCCCGGCGTACGTCGCCGCTGCTGCGGAGCGCCAGCGCGAACTGGACGCGATAGACCGATCAGGGCCACCGCCGGCGCCGGCGCCTGCATCGAGCACGTCAACTCCCACCAGACCCATCGCCTCAACCCGTGCTACGGCACCTGCTCCCCCTCTTGTGCGCGGGGACTACACCATCGAGCCGCCGACCGGAACGATTGCCGCGGACAAGTCCCCAGAGCAGAGGGCCCGCGAGCGCGCCGCCCGCGTGAAACCGGACCCGGCCGCGTAGGCTCGGCCCAGTGCCTCCCCTCCACCCGATCCGCCCACGCCCGTGCCACGGTACGGGTTTATGCACGCTTATTTTGGTGCAAAACGCCCGTAAAATGCATTTTGCGTCATCAGTTACAAAGTGAGTCATCTACAAAGACGCAGCCAGACGACACACTTCACGTCATTGGATGACGTGCGGGGAGATTCTGGTTGTGGCAAAGGTGGTCGACGAGCGGAGTGCGAAGGAAATGGTCCAAGGGATCGGTCAGCGGCTGGCCGCTGTTCGTCGGGCCCGCGGATGGACCCAGGCGGTGCTCGCCGACAAGCTCGGCTTGGAAAAGGAGAGCGTGTCGCGCCTGGAAAGCGGCAAGGTCGCGATTTCGATCGAGCGCCTCGTCATGTTTTGTGACGTACTGGACGTGCCGATCGAGGAGATTCTTACCTCCGCGTCCGTGCACCCCACCGACGAAGCCCGCACCCTCATCGCCTCGCTGAAAGGGCTGGCCCCGGCCCAGCGTGCGATCGTCCTCAAAACGGCACACCACCTGGCGTCCCTGCTCAAGAAAGACGAGCACCGAGAATAACGGCCATTGCGGTGGCATAACATCACACCTTAAAATCGACTGCCGCTCCGGGCACCACTTAATCTCGTCCGCGTTAACGCAGACGTTTGCAGCATGGTATCCCCGATCCACCGGGCAACTGGACTGTGCGTGATTGCGCGCAGCAGGTACAGGAGAAAGCTCCCCGGAGCGGCCCTTTCCTTCAATGAACATTCCGAACGCCATTCTGCTGCCGGCCCTCGCCGAAACTCAGGACTTGTTCAACGCTTGGCAGCGCATGAACGTCGGCGTGTTTTCAACCGGTGTCCTCGGTGTCCCGTACGAGAACGTCCAGAAAATCCTATACCCCCACCCGCCCTACAAATCGTTCTTGATGGCGAAACGCAGCGGCGGGTTTCGCCTGATCCGAGCGCCTCGTCGCCGGCTAAAGGTGTTGCAGGAGAAAGTGCTTGCTCATTTGTACGAGCGCGCAGGAACGCCGAAACCATGCGCGCACGCATTCATCAAAGACCGCAGTATCGTCACCAACGCACGCAAGCATCTTGAGCGACGCCCAACGTTCGTCTTGAATCTCGACCTGGAAGCGTTCTTCCCGTCGATCAGCTTTTACCGCGTGCGAGGCGTCCTCAAAAAGGCCCCGTTCAACTACTCGCATGAGGTAGCGACGGTATTGGCGCAGATGTGCGTTGCCGGGAACGAGCTGCCTCAAGGCGCACCGACCTCGCCTTTTCTATCGAACCAGGTGTGCCGTTCGATGGACCGTGATTTGATGGCCTTGGCAAAGCGTCACCGAGCCACCTACACGCGTTACGCGGACGACATCACGTTCAGCTTTTCGGCGCCCAGTCGAGCAGCCCTGCCGGCCAACATCTGCACGTTCGACAGCGGCGTGGTGACACTCGGCCAAGAGCTGGTTGGAATCATCAATCAGCACAACTTCCAGATCAATCCGTCTAAGACGCGAATGTCGACCCGCCGCCGTCGCATGGAAGTCACCGGCATCGTCATCAACGAGTTCACCAACGTCAAGCGTGCGTTCATCGACAAGATTCGCGGCGCCTTGCACGCGTGGGACACGTACGGGTACGACGCTGCACAAGCTGCATGGCAACAGCGCGTGACCAACGGCACTCCCCTCACCTACGAAAAGCGTCCGTGGAAACGACAGACCCGGACGGGTCAAACACCGTCGCTGAAGAACGTCTTGTGGGGAAGGCTGCTGTACGTTCGGATGGTTCGTGGGGACTCGGACGCGATCTATACCCGCCTGGCCGAGAAATACAATCGACTGGTAGCGCGGGAGCGCGACGGCAACACGGACTTCGCCGCGCGAACATTGCCGGTCGAAGCGATCGTCCGTAACGCCGAAGACGCAGAACGCGCCGTCTTTGTGGTGGAGTGGGCAGCAGACTATCAACCGCCCGCCCCTGGGCAACCCACGATGGTGGGCGGCCAGGGCACCGCGTTCGCGTATAAGCAACGCAACCGGCTGATCACATGTGATCACGTTTTCCGAGGCGAAGGTGAGTACCAGCTCGGGGACGGTCCGAATGCCCGACAAATCCCGTTCACGACGGACGTCAACGCGCCGGCGGTGCAGGGTCTGACCGTGACAGCGATCGACCCGGTCTCTGGTCAGCGGTGGCCTTTGCGCGTCGTGCATCGGCATCCGCATCGGGATTTGGCGCTGCTCGAGTTCGAGGGTGCGCCGCCGGCCCATCGTCATTTCGTAGGGATGGAAGCGTCCATCAATCGTCATGCACCGACCCACCTCATCGGCTTCCCAAACTGGAACAACGGTCGACGTGCCAACATTGAACCCGCAATCGTGACAGCGCGTTTTCCACGCACCGGCTTGCAGCGTTTCGAAATCAACCAGTTGATCCGCAAGGGCAACTCGGGCGGTCCCGTCGTTGACGAACTGTTCCGTGTGGCTGGGGTCGCGCAGCAGGGCGCGCAGCAGGACGCCGGCAACAACGAATGCCTATGCGTGCTTGAGTTGGATGCTTGGCTGGCTGAATACGACGCTACCGTGGCTCCCGCTGTGGAGATGCCTGCCGGAGAGCCAGCGGCACCGGCTGTGGCTGCCGAGGTGCCAGCCACGCCCATAGCACCAGCGGAGCCCGCCGCCTAGGCCTTGTATGGGTTACGCTGTCCGTTTCGCCACCAGGAGACATCCGTGTGTGGTCGTTACTCCCGCGGTCAGAAGGACCTGTTTTACGTCGAGCCGCTCATGGCTGACGCGAACGACCCACGTTTCCTGAACGACCCTGAGATCTTCCGGCCGAGCTGGAACGTTTCACCCGGAAGCCGGCAGCCAATCATTACCCCCGACGGTCCACGTCTGCAAACGTGGGGCTACCGCCCTGCCTGGGCCGTCGAGCGCAAGCAGACGATGCTCATCAACGCACGCCTCGACAAGTCGTCCTCCTCCGCCTGGAAATGGATGTGGAAATCGCACCGGGTGCTCGTGCCATGCGACGGGTATTACGAATGGACCGGGGACCCGGGCCGCAAGCAACCGTGGTTCATCCAGACCGCAGATGGCCCGCCCACCTATTTCGCCGGTCTGTCCAGCGTGCGCGAAGGTGCCCCACCGCCCAGCACGCCGGGCATGGTCGACGGGTTCGTGATCGTCACCGATGCCGCCTCGGGCCTGCTGGGCGACATCCACGATCGCCGCCCGTTGGTCTTGACGCTAGAGGAGGCGAAGGTGTGGCTCGACCCTGCCACCACCTACGAGGAGGCGGTACACCTGGCGAACAACGCGGTGAAGCCCTCGGAAGCCTTCCGCTGGTACAAGGTAACGCCCGGGATGAATCGCAGCGGTGGTGGGAACGACAGCCCCACGTTCAACGATCCGATCGACGATTGACGGACCTCCCCCCACCGCCCCGACACCTGTCAACGTTGACAGGCTGGCTCGGGGAAAACCCGCTGTGCTACATTCCTCCGACCAAAAAATGAGAGAGGGCACAGAAGATGGGTTTTGCATTTATTCGCGAAGGCGACACGACCTCGCACGGGGGGCGCGTATTGGCCTGTTCGCCAGAAAACAAGTCAGATGGGGTCCCTCTTGCGCTCTTGGGCGACAAGGTGTCGTGCCCCAAGTGTGGGGGGATCTATCCAATCGTCGGGGTCAAAAATCTCGGCGTGACGTTCGATGGTCGGCCCGTAGCATCCGAGGGCGATACGACCGCTTGCGGCGCCACTCTCATCGCATCGCAGAACAACCCCACTGCTGAACCTACGTCCGGTCCCGGTGCCACTGTCGGCGGTGGAAAGAGCGTTGTGTCCGAGAGCAACACGCAAACGCCCTACCGTGGGCGCTTTCAAGTTCTCGACGACATCACGCGCCAGCCGGTTGCAGGTCATCCGTACACAATCAAATCATCCGACGGGCGAACCCTGGAGGGGAAGACGGACGCCAACGGTTTCACGGAGTGGCTCGAAGGGCAAGAGGCGTCGTCGCTGATGTTCAGTCACCCAGGGAGTGAGAACGAGGTATGAGCGGCTATTCGCCCGGCACTTCGTCCGGGGGTACAACCGGGGGGGCCGGTCAGACGACAGAGGTCGGTCTCATCAAGAACCTGCCCCCCGATGAGCAAGCAGTCCTCTGCGGCACATACTGCAACTGCGAGCGTGTCGGTGCCGCCAACGTTCGTGGACACGTTCGCCGGCAATGGTGCGTCCAGATGCGCCTCGACGCTCTGAACGCACAATCCATGGTGCTGACAGGCGTACCGACGAAGTATCGCCCCGAGCAACCGTATAACATGAAGGCCAATCCGCCCATCCCGATGATGGACGACGAGGCTCCCCTGGAACCGGTCAGTAACTTGCGCCGGTGGATCAACCAGTTCTGGCCCGGCGGCCGCAAGGAGTACAGGGCCGGCGCGGGCTATATCCGACGCCCTGACGTTGTGATCGTCAACGATCCTTCACAGCCGCCGAATCAGTCAAATCTCGAGCGCGTGGTCGAGATGAAGTTTTTTGACGACGGGTACGGGCCGGACCAGGAGGACGATTACCTTCGTATTGCGGGACAACCGAGCAAGTTCGTGCCGATCAACCCCGGCGATTGCGAATGCGGCAGCAAGCAGTCGAAGCAAGAGACGTCGACCGCGCGCGAACCAGCATCGCAGTCCGACCGTGATCTCGACGATCTGTTCGGCACCGAAAGGAAGACAGGGCCTTTCGGTCCGATGTTGCCGCCGGCCCCCATACCTTCACCTGCAGCGGGAGGCGGACTTCTGTGAGCGTCACAATGACAAATGAAGAGATCGAAGCCTGGGCGAAAGATCCCCGGCGCGCCGACACGCTGCCGTTCGGACTCTACGAGCCCAGGCACCGGAAGGCCATCACCGGAGCAGCGCTGGTCGTGCGCGGCGTGCTTTACTTCAATGGCGGATACACCGCCGACGTTCGCGACGCGCTCATCAAGTGCTTCGAGCAATACGACGCCGCCATGCGCACGTACTATCAGTTGTTGGAAGAAGCGGCCGGACAAAAACCGTCGAAGAAAGGGCCGCTCCGCTGGTTCTACGCTGAAGGCATGCAGCCGATGCCGTACGACCAGGCGCCGGGCTTCGCCCGCCTGGCGAAGTCCGTCTCGGTGGATAAGGCTTTCACGTGCGCCATGACGAGTGCCGAAGACAAGGAAGCCACCGGATTTTTTGAGTACACGGTGTTCTGCCAGAGCGACTGGAAAGCCGCTCTGCGTATCGGTCTTGACGTGCTCGATTTCACGGTCCCGCGCGCATTCCTCGTTCAGCAACCAGGCATCTTCGAAGCGATGTTCAACGCATTCGCTGAGGCGCTACCGACCGTTCACGGCCATGCGGGACTCGCGGTCAACCTGCCCCCTATGGGGCGCGAACCTAATGAGGCCGGCGAGTATTTCTACTCGCGGCGGTTTGGCCCAGGGATCGACGTGGGCAACCCCGCCAGGCTGAACATCCGCGCGCTCGAGAACCAGATCAAGACAGTGGATTGGCTTACGGCGCTGAGCGGTCCTCTTGTTCAAGCCGTTGGCGGTGCCACGTCGTTGGCCCTTCCGCCCGATTGGTTCGTGCGTCAGCCCCTCGGTGCCGCCGGCCTGGTCATTCAGGCCGGCGTGGCACCGGAATCCGGTGTCTCCGCTGGACCGGGCTTACCTCCGAATGCGCCGGCCGCGTATGTCGTGCTCAATGCGGCCTTGCGGCCGATTGTGGCCCAGACGCTGGATACACTCCAAAGCGGCACGATCAACAGCACTGCGCCTCTCCTGAACAGTGCGGTGGCTTCGGACCACTGGCTACAGCGCTTCAACGTGCCAGACGATCGGCTCAACGACTACTGGCTCGAAGTGCACAAGACCGCCAAGGTGACGGATGTAAAGGGCGTCATCGCTCAAAACCTGCACCGCCTCCGCAAAACGATGGGGCTCCCAGACCCTGCACCTTCAAACAACATGGGGTATGACGGCGCGCCAGGTGCCTGAACGCTAGAAGTCTGTCCCAGGGCTCCGCAGCCATTGACGGGTTGAACCGCAAGCTCCGCGAGCGCAAGGGGTTTCAAGGTTTTCCGAGTAGCGCACATGGGAAGGGCCAGCGATAAACGCTGGCCCTTCGAGCATTGCAACCGGCGGGAGGAGATCACCGGTCGCTCGTGCTGTACGACCAGGCTCTCACGTCACCTGTTGCACGTCAAGCCGTGCCAAAGCACGGCCCAGAGCCTGGTCCACTCCTTACCCGTAGCGCCGCGCCAGGTGCTCGGCTTGCGCCGGGGTCAGGCGCACAACCATGGACGCGAGCTGAACCTCCAGCCCGCTCCGGCGCAAGCGCCGCGCGATGCGTCGGGCGATCCGAAGCGGGATCAGCCGGGCCTTGCGCCCGATGGCGGTGCCGACCACGTGGCCGGTGCGGTAGTAGCGGACCGAGTACAGCGTCCGGGTCTTGGGGGTGCGGGTCATCGTCGTGCTCCTCATGGTGGTGATGTCGGGCGCCGCAGCACCCGGCTGGGGTTCAGTGCGCCGCACGTCGCTGCTGGTCCAACGCCTTGCCCGGGCTTTCCAGCAGGTAGTCCCGTGCCAGCGTCGCCATCCTCGCGCGGGGCTCGGTGTCCGATGCGCCCACGTCGTCCAGGCGGTCGGCCACCTTCTCCCATTGCTCCAACGCGTAGCGGTGCGCGTCGATGATCGACACCGGGTGCAGGCCCGCCATCAGGGCCCAGGCCTGGGTCAACGCTGCACCGGCCGCCGTGCTGAGCGTGCGCGCCGCCTCGTCGCGGTCCGGGGTGTCGTACAGGTCCCATTCGTCGGCGCTCAGCTCGACGGTGATGCGGGGCAAGAACTGGATGGTCATGGTCGTGGGTCCGTGAGGGTCAGGGTGTGCCGGACGCCGCAGCGCCCGGCCGTGGGTTAGTTCTTCCAGATATAAAGGAAGAAGGCATCCCGATTCGAGGCGTGCGGATCGAAGCCAAACAGGCATTCAAGGCCCGGGGCGATGACCACTGTCATCCCGGTTTCGATGCTGCCCGGTGCGTCGGTGAACCATTCCAGCGCCTGCTCGATGTAGGGGCTTTCTGCGGCCTCGCGCGTGACGTACACCGGACCACCGGTCAGGTCGTAGTGCAGGCAGGTGTCGCGGTCGAGCTTCACCACGTCTGCTTTTTGTTGAGCCGGGATCGAAAAGGGAACGTCCTGGGCCAGGACGTTCGTGGTCGCGATGCGTTGCTGGGTGCGGGTCATGTCTGCTCTCCTGTTGAGTGGGTTCTGCTTCCCGTTTTCGCCGTGACGTGAAAACAGACCAGCCCGGGAACCGGGGCCAGGCCGTCGCCGGATGCCGCACGCCCGAAGGGACCGGGAGAGGACGAGGAGCGCCAGCGATGCCTTGCCCCAACAGGGGAACGGGTTGGGCTACACGTCGGTCGGGAGGCGAAAGGGAGCAGTCGCGCAAAAGGGGAATGGACCCGCACCCAGCGCGGGAACGCATCGCGATGCCGTGGACTGGGTGGTGCGCCGTGCGCGGTTCCGGGGGAAACGCTGTGCGGGGGTGGATGGTCAAGCCGTGCCCAGGCACGGTGCCAGCGTTGCGACGCGCGAGAGCGCGCCGCCTGGTCGGGCAGGACGTTGCTGGGCGAGCTGAACGAGGACACCGTTCAGGGGCGGTACCGGACCCGAGGGAAACACCCGGGGGCCGGAGGCCCGGTCGATCGCTCCCGCGCCATCGCCCAGGGGACGACGCCCTGCCCGCGTTCGAGGCCGAAGGCCTGCCGTTCGAGTGCCCGGGTCCCCGGGCGGTGTTGACGTTGGCGGAACGCCCCGCGCGTTCCG
>NZ_ANKP01000144.1:0-16274 GCF_000319775.1 Cupriavidus sp. HMR-1 | reverse complement strand
ACGTCGTCAATTGAGCGCTTACGAATTAGTACCGAACGCCCGCATGGACATGGATTGGAGAGGCGTCCACCAGGTCAGCTTTGCAGAGGCGACCGAAATACTCGGAAGCCATAGAAACGTGTTAGAGGCACTGGCCCTTCGCAATCTCGTCTGTGACCTTCATCAGCCGTTGGGCGCTGAAACAATGGTTCGACCTTTCGCGGAGGCCGATGATGACGCGTTGTTCGTTTAAGCGAGGATCAATTGTGACGATCGACGCTGTCTATCATCGTATCGTTGAAATTGTTGGTAACCGTTTGTACCTACGCGCAGCCAACGACGGAGCACTGCATGAATACTTGAATCTGGAACTCCTAAGCCTGTATGCGCAGGCTCGTCTCAAGATCACGACGCTCGGTGAATTTCCGGCGGACGATGACGGGTGCCCCCGTCAGGAACCTATCGAACGAAGCCTGGCGGACTTCCCTGAGGTAATACGCAACAAGGCCATCCGTAAGTGGAGGTACCTAACCGCGATTTGTCCAGACGGGCGGCTCGGACTCAGTCGGAACATTCTCCGCGAATCGCTTCGCACGTGTGCAGAACAGATTGAGCCCGGAGGTCGGCCGCCATCGATCGCACGCTTCTATGCCTGGCGACGGAAATGGGTGTTCGGCAACATGGACATTCGAGCTCTGATAGACAAATGGGAGCTCCGAGGTAGGCGGCCCCGTTCCGATTACCCTGATGTTCTGCGTGACCTGATAGCCGAAGGTATTGAGAGTATTTATCTAACTGAGCAGCGCGAGTCAAAAGTGAAACTCCGTGATTGGATAAATGCGCGGATTAGGAAGACGAACTTGGGGCGGCCGCCAGAAGAAGCATTGCCTGATGTCTCAATGCGACTGATCAACAGATTTCTCGATCAATACGAAAAATACGATGTCCTGAAGCGTCGCTATGGGCAGCGAGTTGCGGCACAACAACTTGCCATGTTTGGTAAGGGGCCGGAATGCACGCGGCCATTGCAGCGAGTCGAAGTTGATAATACGCCGTTGGATGTGCTTGTGGTTGACGAGGCCACATCGCTCATTCTTGGGCGCCCGTGGGTGACCGTCATGATTGACCGATACTCGCGTATGGTCGTTGGCTACCACCTGAGCTTCCGAAAGCCAAGCGTCCCCTCGGTACTTCGATGCTTGCGTCACGCGATGCTTCCCAAGACGTACATACGCGAGATACATCCCGAGGTCAAAGGCGACTGGCCTTGCTTCGGGCTGATCGAGTCGATCGTCTGTGACAACGGCCTGGAGTTTCATGCGAAGGCTCTAGAGGCTGCATGCGCGGACATTGGCACCCATCTGCTCTACTGTCCACCGCGTTTGCCGCATTTGAAAGGTGTCATCGAGCGATTTCTAAAAACACTCAACTACAACTTTCTACATCTGGTGCCAGGTACCACATACTCGACCTACGCAAAGCGGCTCGACTACGATTCGGTTGCCAAAGCAGTGCTTACGCTTGCCGAACTTCAACTGGCCCTCCACAAGTGGATCGTGGACGTATATGGGGCAACATTTCACAGAGGTGTGAACGCAGCCCCGTTACAGCGATGGAAAGAGGGCGTGGAAATCGACCCGCCTGAACTTGCGCCTGACGCGCGGCGCCTCAAGGTATATCTTGGGCAAGTCGAAACGAGGCAGTTGGACAAGAACGGCGTTCAACTGAACAACTTGCGATACACCTCTCCAGAACTACAGCGCATTCGCGGAGATAAGAAATCATTTGAAGTCACGGTCAGATATGACCCAGATGACCTGGGCGCCGTGCATGTTTTGGATCTGGAGCGCAAAGAGTATGTTGTCGCGAGCTGCACAACGCCGGACGTCGCGAACGGCATGTCGTTGGAACAACATACTCTTATCAGCAGAAAGGCGAAAGAAGACTATGCGGCATTGCCGCTACACGACGCCATGCTTGCCGCAAAGATGGAACTTCGGGAATTTACCGAGCGCCTCCTGCAGACACGGATCCCCCCGGGACTGCGGAAAAAACGGCGATCCCCTGTGGCCAAGGAAGTGCTCAGGCAAAACGCTGAGACTCCCCCAGTTGCTGCGGACAGAAATGAACTGCCCCCTGCCACAGAGAAGGATTTTTCCGACTACATCGTGTCATGGCTTGCCGACCAAGAGCTGTCGAGATACGACGTTGAGTACCGTCCGATTCCGAGCAGCGAGCATGAGGAGTGAGTATGGCATCAAGCCTCAGCAACGATAGGGCAGAGCGCCATGCAGTTACGCGGCGCCCCGACCTTCAGTCCGATATGTTCGCCAGTGGCACGCAGCCACTTCGGCCCGCCGACGCGGCCGTATTCGAGTTTAGGCGGAAACTCATTCGATACCCGGCATTCACAAAAGCCGTGCAGGCCATCGAGAGATGCCACCTATACGGTCGCCACTTAGTAGAAGAGCCAGATTGTCTTCTCATTACGGGTGTCTCGGGTGCGGGAAAGTCCACGCTTCGCAGAACATACGCCGCCAGATATCCGCGTCAGGAGTTCGAGGAACGTACCGTGATAAAGGTTTTGGAGCTAGAACTTCCGTCGGCGCCAACGATAAAAAATGTCGCAGAGAGAATATTGATGGCCCTAGGCGATCCGCACGCTGATAAGGGCTCCGCCGAAAGCAGGACGGCACGCATAATCACCCTGTTTAGGGAGTGTCGCGTTGAACTCGCAATGCTGGATGAATTTCAGCAGTTCGTCGACAACGCGGGTGGCAAGATCGAGTACAAGGTCGCCGATTGGCTCAAACAATTGATCAACGCCACACGTGTTCCCTTCGTGCTACTCGGTTTGCCTCGCTGCAAACGGATCCTCGAAGTAAATGAGCAACTGCGCCGCCGGTTTCTTCCCCAAGCTACCTTGTCACCATTCTCCATCAAGACAAAGGCAGAAGCTATCAAGTTCGCAGAGTTTCTTAACACACTTCATGCCCAGGCACCGCTTCGCAGACCATCAGCGTTTATTGAGCCTGCGGTGATCCCTCTCATGTTCTACGCGACCAATGGGCTCATCGACTATCTGATGAAACTTACAAGTAATGCAATAAAGATCGCTCTGGAAGAGGAGCGCGACTGCATAGATCTCGATGTATTAGGAAGAGCATTCGAAAACGCGATATGGGCCCAAGTTGATCGCGAGCGAAACCCGTTTGACTGCAACTTCATACCTAGATCACTTAACAAAACTGGTGAGCCGTTCAGTGGCTACTCTTAATCGACTGCTGCCTGCAAAGCTGCTTGTCCGGCCGTTGCCATACAAAGGCGAGAGTCTATTTAGCTATGTTCACAGGGTAGGGGAGCTGAATGGTCTTGTCTCACTAAATTGGGCACCTTCGGTGCTGAACAAGCTTGTGTCATTCGGGGTCAAGAGCCATGTACCTCTGCTACTGCTCGCGGAATCGGTCGGAATCGACCCCGATCTCCTATCAAGGATGACTTGTCGGCCCAAATCTACCGAGCTGGGACACGTTGTGGAGTTCATGAATGTTGATGTGCCGAAGAAACTTTTCCGCAGAACACGTTCGGCGATTTGCGCTGAGTGCCTGCGCGAGCGAGAAGCTACGCCAGCTGTTCGGGACCTGCGCGTCATCTGCGCGTGCGTACGACACCGGCAATGGTTGATCGATATGTGCCAGAAGTGCGGTTGTACTCTGGATTGGCGCCGAGAACAATTGGTCCGATGCGAATGTGGAAATGATCTTACGCTTGAAATCCGAAGTGATTTCGAGCCACCTGAAAATGTACTGGTATTCACCAAGGCGCTGGAAGATTGGCTAAGAAACGATCTTCCGTTCGCCGAAGAGCGCTCTCGAGGGTTTCAGCGCTTCATAGAGGACTGGCTAGTTGCTGATTCCATTCAGCTCTTTCAGAGCGCAGAACGATACGTTAGACGGTGCGAGTGTGAACAAATGACACTACCGCTTTCCACCGCAAATCATCGCTTTGATATGGCGGCAGTCCTAACCATGTCATACGTGGCGAGAGTTTGACTACACCTTTTCAGGCCGAGATGCGTTGACAGCAGAACTTGGTCCAGCCTTCATCGTACGACTAGTTACATCGCCCATCGCCATTGATTGGATTCATTGGAGGCAAAGGCATGCGGTTATTGATTAGACCCTTGCCGTTAGCATATGAATCGAGGCAAGGTTACGTCCTTCGCTTGAGTTCACTGAACGGATTCGATCATCCTCGTTGGTGCATCTCCCTTGCGAGTGCGAGCGACGACACTGTGGAACGGCGAGCATCTCTGAGCGCGCTGACGGGGCACGACGATGCTACCCTTTCGATACTTCGCGGGCCAGTATTTGGACTCGGGTCTTTGAATGTCCGCGATAGTGGCAATGTGGCGTTGCGATACTGGAACACCCGCTTTCAGCGCTATTGCCCAATCTGTCTGGCCGACCAACGATATCACCGTGCAATTTGGGGCGTGACGTTCGGCGTTGCTTGTCACAAACACGCTGTCTGGTTACGTGATGATTGCCCCCGATGCAGGCAGGCCATCCGATGGACCAACGCGCCGCTCGGCAAGTGCTCATGCGGGACCCTACTTGAGACCGCCGCCGCACTACCATGCACCGAGTATGCTCGCTCCTTTGCACACTTGCTAGCCTCCGCACTGCATTCTGGCTCTGCAGTAGCGCAAGAGCTTTCGGCGGGCTTGCCAGTACTTAAGGCCGAGGAGTTGCTTCGCCTTACTTGGTTTGTCGGTGCGTATGCAATGCGGCAAACAGCGAAAGCGCAGAAGATCTCCGGCGTCATGCAACTCGACCACGCTGTCGTCATGGTCCAGGCTACAAGTGAGGTGCTGTTCGATCGGCCTGGCGGATTTCACTGTTTGCTCGATGAGATCAGTGCTGGAGGAAGGTCGGCTGCAAGCGGCAACAAACTATCGGCTCACTTTGGCCGGTTCTATCACACTCTCTACAAGAGTTTCCCTGAGGCGACGTTTGGGTTCCTGCATGATGGATTCGAAAGCTACATAGGCCGAAACTGGACTGGTCAGTTAGCAAAAAGAAACCGCAGATTCTCGCCGGAGTCCCGTGACTTGCACGAGTGGATCTCGGTCAAGGAGGCCGCAAAGATCCTACATATTCGAACCACAAAGGTGAAAGAGCTTGTGGAGAAGGGCGAGCTTGTCGGCCGGTTCTTTCCGACGTCGAGTGGGCGTCGAATGGGCTCGATCCTAAAGGACAGTGTCACTGCCGCCGTTGGGCGGCATGCAAAGCTACTGACGCTGGTAGAAGTAAGGCGAACGCATGGGCTTTCCAGGAAGCGGCTGTACAAGCTGATAGCGGATGGCCTACTCCGTGCAGTAAGCGGACCACCAGTCGACGGACATCCGGTTTGGCAGTTCGAAGAAGCCGCGCTGGAAGAAGCCATTAGACTGGTAGAGCACAGCGAAAATGGGGGTGCCCAGCAGAAGGAGAATGAACGGCCGTAAAGTTCGATGGTCGCCGGTCCGCCGTACGCAGGCAGTTTCATGCTGGAGGGCTTTCAATGACGGCCGAGTAGTGTTGAACGAATTGCCGCGCGACGGAATGAGTAGTTTGGGGCTACGACCTTGTGTCATTGCAGGACAATCAATGGAGCGACAATGATAGATCCGAGGGTCTTGGACAACGCCACGGCAAGCGAGGAGGAGCATTTCTTCGCGGCATTCGAAGACATGATTGCCAACGATGATGGCAGTGAGGCGTCGAGGCACCTGAGGGAGGGGCGCGCCATTTACATATCAGATCGGCGCTATCCTGGCCGTGCGGTGCGCGTGCACCCTAATGGCAGACGTGAGCTGATGCGACTAGATCTAGTAAGCGGGCAGTTAGTGGTGGAGCGAGCCGTTTGACACGACAAGAGCGGTCGCAGGCGACTCAGTATCCACCGGAACGTAGACTGGTTGAGTCCACAGCCGTTCCCGATCATTCCCTTGAGCAATTAATGACCGGAGTAGGGGCAGAGGCAGTCCGCCCAAGCTGTACGAACTCTTCAAGCGCCCGTTTGACGGCCTCAGGATCATTCAGCTTTTGAAAGCTCATGGCTCCAAGAGGCCCACTGCCTCGGTGAGGAAGCTTCGACTGTTGCGTGTAGCTGAAGGCTGGCGGCCGCTATTCCCGACGCTCGAAGTTCGGGCCAATATTTGATGTTCGTTTACACCGACCTACGACTCGAATACCAACTCTGGCAACACAACCTCCCACTGCGCAGATCGGACCGTCCGCCTAAAGCCCTCATCCTCATCATCCAATCGACGGATGATGATGGCATGCACACGTGCATAGACACGGGCAAATCCCAACGGTTGGTTGTAGCTGCGCGACAAGCGCCCCACCACCAGGTTGGATGACGAATCCAATAATTCCCATCGATCGGTGTCACGCCGTACTTCGAGCGGGCTGCCGGGACGCAATGCAGCGATCACGTGATGTACGGAATGGCTTGGCACGAGGCGACCGCAGAAGCCCAGGTCCACGTCTGCTGGTGTGAGGCGCTGATATCGCCGGGAAAGCGCAGGCATCGGCTCTGGCAGAGCCGCCGGCGCGCGCTTCATTATTCCGCTCGAAGCTGGAAGCGCATCGATCAATTTGTTGCCGCTAGCTAGGCGGCAAAGTATCAGCATGCTTCTTGCCCGTGTCATGGCGACGTAATAGAGGCGGCGAGGTGCGTCCGGGTCCTCGTTTTTCCCAACCCTCTCCCATCCACCGTCGAGTACCACAACACGCTCGAATTCGAGGCCTTTCGAACTGTGCGCAGACAACAGCAGGAGGCCGCTCTGGCGGTGTCTGGCTTCACGGGCCCATTCAGCCAACCACTCGATGAAGTGGCCGACCGGCAACTCAACTCCTGTCGTCTCCAGCTCGTAGGCATACGCCGCCTCACGCAGCAATGCCCACCACGGGCCGTCGGCTTGCGTGTTCAACCAGAGGCTGATGGCTTGACTGTCAATGAGCTTCCGCTCGCTGCCGCGCAACCAGGTCAATAGGGCTTGCGTTTCGCGCAGCTGCCAGAACTTGGTTGCCTCGTTGTCTGCCATCTGGACCGGGATGTTGAGGTGTTCGCAGTAAGCGCGAACCGGTTCCAGGTACCGCCATTCGCGCGCAATCACCGCGCAGTTGCTCCATTTCCAGTTAGCGTCGAGCGAGGCCAGGCGCTGTAGCTCGGTGATCGCCGCCAGTGCCTGCTGAGCTGGGGAGTCACCCGCAGGCAGCACCTGGACCCTGCCCCGCGCGACCGGATCGCGCACTTCCCAGGCGTCGCCCGCCGGCAGCCGGCGCCTGGCACGGTCGATGGTAATCGGCTCTTCGGCCTTCATGCGCTCGGAGGCCGGTTGTATGATGAGGTTTGCTACATCGATGATGTTGGCACTCGATCGGTAGTTCTCGACCAAAAACTGGGGCTTCGCCTGGTAGTCGTCGGTGAATCGGCGGATGAATTCCATCGACGCACCGTCGAAGCTATAGATGTTCTGGTCGTCATCGCCTACCGCGAAGAGGGTGAGCTTGTTGTCTTCATCTTGCAATGTGCGTCCTGCAAGTGCTGAGATCAGCCGGTACTGTTCAGGGCCGATGTCCTGATACTCGTCCACCAGAATCCAGCGGAAGCCCGCCAACAGTCGCTGGCGCTGCTCGTCCGCTTCCTCCGGCGCCAGGTCGGTACCATCGAGCAGCTTAATAGCTTGCTCCAGCACCTCCTTGAACCGGTCGCCGTTGACCTTGTCGGCCTGCCCGGCGAAGCTCACGCCTGCCAGACGCATGGCCAGGGCGTGGCATGTCAGGACGGTAACGCCTTTGGCGTCGTCACCGATCAGGCTGGCCAGGCGCCTGCGAATCTCGACGGCCGCATGGCGGTTGTAGGCGAGAGCCAGGATACCGTTCGGATTCTCGCGCCGCACGCGGACGAGGTAGGCAATGCGGTGCACCAAGACGCGCGTCTTGCCGGATCCTGGGCCGGCAAGCACCAGCACATTGGTCTGCTCTCGATCGTCGGTGACAATTTGTTTCTGGTTAGGGTTGTTGAGCGCATCCACGATCTGCTGCCAAGAATGCGGTGTAGTCTGTCGCGATAGTTCTTTCTCCCGGTTGGGCAGCCAACGCAGCAGAAAGGCGTCCCGTGTCAAGCTGAAGTAGTCGTTGGCCAACTCATAGGCCTCCTGCATGGCGCGCAATCCGCGCTGCGCGTACTCCCCCATCACATGGATCTGTGTAACCTGTTCGTCGTAGTGCAACTGCAGCGGCGCAAAATCGGCTTTCAGGAAGCCGCGCCTGTCCGGTTCGAGCCGGATCGTCATCGCCGGTCGGAAGACCGCCAGACCTTTGTTCAGGCGAATGACTTCTTGCTCGTGCAGCCACAGCAGCGCCCGATCGAGCAGCTTGGCGGGCTCCTTGACCTGCCCGCACAACGTAGGGTCGGCTTCCAGTGCCGACAGCAGCTTGCCCAGCGTTGTCTCTGCCAGCAGGTCTGTGCCCCGCGCCGTGGGTGGAAGGCAGGAGAGAAGATGCGCAAGTAAGTGCCTGGCTGCGGCGCGGCGTAGACTGGCGGTCGTGGCTAGCTTGTCCCAAGGACGTTGAAGCTGTATCTGGATGGTCTCCGCATCCAGGCGCCGGATACGTAAGCTCCCGGCGCCGTTGTCTTCCGTGCGACCGTCATTGGAGATGCTGCGCACGAGGCGCCAGATCTTCTCGGGTAGGGCATTGGGGTGACCTTCGTCTTTCAAATGCTGAGCCGCGCGCCTCAAATGAAGCACGGATGGCTCGCCCTTATGAAGGTCCGGCGCCGCTTCTTGCAGCATTTGGATCAGAGTCTGCTCCATGGACTCCGTTTCCTCCAACCGCTTTGACGAGGAACGTTCCACAGCAGCGTGGACGAAGGCGGTCAAAGCCGTGTCATTACTGGCAATGCCCAGACGCTCGAGGTCAAAGAGGGCACCGCGGATCTTTTCGGCGCTGAGGCCAGAAATCCCCATCAACTCGTCTGTGGAAATGCCCGCGTCGGCGTTGGCATCCAGCAATGCCTCCACCAGGGCCAGCAGCTGCTGGCGATAGACATCGGCCAGCGGTGTTCCCGTTAGTTTGTTCTTGGCTTCCTCGATCGAGTTCACATGCAAAGAAGAGGGGAAGATTTGAACCTGATTCTCCTCGCGGGTTAGGAGGATGGCCTCCTCCAGCCAAGAGATGGCGGTGCGTACGCGTGTGTCGTCAGTGGCAGAATCGCGCTCGAAGTTGCCTTCTTGGTCTTCCGCTAGGATCTCCCCTGGCGTGGCGACTACTTCTCCGTCGTTCCGTTTCTTGCGATCCAAGCTGCGCAGCGAGCGGAGGACGGCTTGTATCTCGGCGCGTGTCAGGCGCGAACGCGCGGACATGCCAAACTGCCGCTCGACGTCGTCCACCGTGTACAGCAGCACGCAGCGAGCTGGGTTGCGGTCTCGTCCCGCTCGGCCTGCCTCCTGCAAATAGTTCTCGAGGGAGCCTGGGATGTCCGCGTGAACCACCAGCCGGACATCGGGCTTGTCGATGCCCATGCCAAAGGCGTTGGTTGCAGCAATTACCCGTAGCTCACCGCTGATGAAGCGCTCCTGAACACTTTTCTTCGCTTCCGGCGAAAGTCCGGCATGAAAATGTTCAGTATGGATGCCTTTCTCGCGCAGGACAGCGGCCACCTCCTCCGTCTTCTTGCGCGTCGCACAGTAGACGATTGCGCCATCCTTACTGTGCGGGGGAAGAGCAGATGCCAGTACCTTCGAGATGTGCTCGAATTTTGCCTCCGGTGTAGTGGGCACCACCGAGAAATCGAGATTAGTGCGATTAGCCCCACCGTTGAATGGCCTGAGTTCGACGCCCACCTTGTCGCGGAAGTGCCCGAGGATGTCGTCAACGACGTCCGGCTTGGCGGTGGCAGTTAAGCAAAGTACAGCGGGAACGGACCCCTGGCCGGCCCTATCTTTGATGAAACGGCCGACGTAGCGGTAGTCCGGCCGAAAGTCATGCCCCCACTTGGAGAGGCAGTGCGCCTCGTCGAGAACCCATGCTCCAATTTCACGCTGCGCGAGTGTCTTGCGCAAGGCCTGGTTGCGCAATTGTTCGGGCGAGATGATCAAGATGCCGATGTCGCCCAGCCGGACGCGGTCCAGAACGTCGGCGCGCTCAGGCATTGAGAGCAGGCCGTTGAGCGCGGCGCAGCAGGTGATTCCCTTCGCTTCGAGGCCGGACACCTGATCAGCCATCAGCGCGACCAATGGCGAGATGACCACCGTCAGCGCTCCAGTCTTGTTGAAGCGCGACAGCGCTGGGATCTGGTAGCAGATCGACTTGCCCGTGCCAGTGGGCAGAATGCCGAGCACATGCTCGCCACGCATGGCGGCCTCGACGATGCTCCGTTGCAGTGGCTTGCCGTCTTCACCAACAGGCTCAGATCGGAATCCGGGTAATGACGGGAACCAGCGGGCCAGTTCCTTGTCTGGGTTGTGGCGCACCTGGCACCAAGCACAGTGAGGTGCATCACAGGGCGTGTCCCTCAGCAGCTTGACCAGCCTGCCGGCCTCTGGGAATTGGCTGCGCACCCAGGGCGGCATTACCGAGTTGCCTCCCGCTACGGAAAGCCAGGCGATTGCATAGGCGAGCCCCCAACCTTCACGCTTGGCGTCTGCCACAATGCGGCCGCGATGCGTGGAGCAGCTTTCCTCCGCCAACAGACGATCGATAGCGGCAGTGGCATCTTCGTCCGTCGGTCGCAGGGCGCGGCGTATTGAGGCAAAGAAAGCATTCAGCCCAGAACCCGGTTCGTCGACGGTGGTGAGCCAATGCCACGCGACAAGATAATCCGAATTAGCATTGTTTAGCTCCTGCATGGCCCGACGCTGGTCGCGAAAAACCTCCAGGGTCAGACGGGCATCTAATTCCGGATCATTGAGACGGCCGCGTTTGAGCTGGCCATCCTGGTAATGCTTGACAAGGTGGTGGTAGGGGTTGCGCGGGAAAGCCAGAGGGTTGAGCCGCAATGTGTCGACTGCGGGCATGCCGAGCAGATGCAGGTTTGCGTTCGCCGCCGCCAGATGAGGCAGATCGAACGCTATCAGGTTATGCCCGAGGAGAAACGCGCAGGCCTGAGAAAATGTATCGAGCTTTTCTAGCGCCGCCGAAAGATTGCCGCGCCGATGGACTAGGGCCTCGCCCGTGTCGCCGCGGACTGCTGCAAACTGGTGAATGCGCATATCTTCGACCCCTACTTCGAGATCGATTGACACGCACCGTGGTGAAAAGCTGTTATCCACTTCCGTCCTGTCTTCCTCGTCCCTCATAGAATTCGACCTTCATTTCCTCTTGTTTTCTCGCCAGTCGGTCCTTTCTCCTGCCGGCTCCCGATCCAACAGCGCAACATGCCAGCAATCGCGACCTCCGAGGATAGGATTGCTTGCAATATTGCACAGAATATGGCAGATGCGGGATATGCTACCCCGTACAAGAGATTCCTAGAACCATCGTTCTTGTTCTTGCGTGAGGGATTCGAGCATTGCATCGGGAATCAGAGGCGTGAAAGTACTGGTCGAGATGGTGCAGCTCGTGTATTTGACCCTCCGGTTCGATACGCACGTGCCTTTCCAGCTCTGCGGCCGATCCACTCATGCCAGCCCTCCCGTCTTGCGCCAGCGTGGCCCCTGTCAGTGGTACAGCGGTACTTGCCATCGGTCATCTTCGTCAGCCGGCCATTCGGCCGGTTGAATCCGCGCCAAATAGCGGACTTCAATACTCGTGCGCAACCAGGCCGGCTATAGTCATTCCGAAACCCGAATTAGGTTGGGGCGAGATAATGGCTGCTCGCAAGTGCGAGCGGATCTGTGGAGCAAAAACGCAGATCCGGCTGCGTTATTATTCATAATGTGCAGCCTACACGAACATGCCTATCCAACCAAGGGACACTTATGGCAGAAACTGCGACGCCAAGCAACGACTCGCGCTTTGTTATCACGATCAATCTGGACCGGAGCGAGGGCAGTAGTAACGTTGCGGCCGAGGAGCTGATCCAGCGCGTCTGCTTCGATAAGCTGAAAGCTCAGATTGAGCACGACATTAGAAGTCTGAGAGACGTTCCATCTCGTACTGAGAGTCCGGTCTCGGGTGGTGGGCTCGTCTACTTTCTTGACGGTACCCGCGGGGCAGGCAAGTCGACGTTCCTTTGGTCGATCTACAGCAACCTCCCAACAAAGTTTGATCGGAAGGCTGGCGTCGTGGCTGCCCTTGATTACATCGATCCAAGCCGCGTAGAGAGCAATGAGATTGTCCTCCTTACCGTGCTCCATGCGCTCAATCAAAAGGTGCGTCAGCATCGGCAAGTAGGCGTCACGATACGTGAGTCTCGTTTCCAGGACTTTGATTTGGAGTTTAGGAAACTAGCGGGTGGATTGAGCGTTATCGGTCCCCAACACGACCAACTTCGGGACCTCGACCCCGAGCTCTTCCTAGACTGGGGTCTCGAGCGCGCCGGTCACAGCACCGATCTTCGCCGCGCCCTTCACAGTGTGTTCGACGCGGCCTGCGAGATCCTAGGCGTTGACGCGCTGATCCTGGCATTCGACGATGCGGATACCCACGCGAAGCATGCGCGTCGGGTACTTGAGTGCATTCGCAAATACCTCGACACGCCGCGCCTCATTGTACTTGTGACCGGCGATATGGAACTCTACTCGCTGCTGGTTCGCGACCATTTTCATGAGGACCTCGGCGATTTCAATCGCAAGGGACATGATGAGGAGCGTAGAAATCAGCGAAACCGCATGGTCGACCACCTTGAGGACCAGTATCTACTTAAGCTGTTTCCGGTCCAGCGGCGAGTGTTGTTGCGGCCGCTGTGGAACCTGCTGGAAC
This sequence comes from Cupriavidus sp. HMR-1, assembly GCF_000319775.1. Taxonomy (NCBI): domain Bacteria; kingdom Pseudomonadati; phylum Pseudomonadota; class Betaproteobacteria; order Burkholderiales; family Burkholderiaceae; genus Cupriavidus; species Cupriavidus sp. HMR-1. The sequence continues at coordinate 3,375 of NZ_ANKP01000144.1, read as the reverse complement.
CATCCCTGCTGGCGAAAACGGGCAGCATTCGATATGAGTTTACGCATAGTGAATGGGTAGGGCCACGTGACGTGCTCTGTGTCCTTGAAGAGGTAATTCGACGCGGTCTTCGGATAAAGAATCCACGTGACATCGCTCTTTTCCAGGAATTCCTGCTGACGCAGCCGCTGCGCTCTGTCCTGCAGGTCTTGTCGCGCTGCGCGGCTCTACTGTCGCAGTCGAGTTCCGAAACGGCTGTCTCATCGGGTTGGTCCCTAGATCTGTCAGGCGCACTGCGGGAGGGCCTGCGCGCAACGTTGCTGGGGAGCATGTATAAGCTTGGTGTTGATATTGATTCAATCGTCGCCGGCAACCTCGCTGGGCTTACCGATGCCGTGTTCGAGCTGGCAATGCGGGACGGCGACTATGACACCGCGACGTATCTCCGACCACAGGCTAGTGATCCGGACATTCGTGGCAGCTTCGCTGCGTTGTCTTCAAACGTTGCAGCGCTTTGTGCGGGCAGGCCTGATTTGACAATTCGATACATGCTGACTGGCCCGGGAAGCGTTTCCTTCTATCGCGAAGGATCGGGCACGCTCAAGCAATACAAGCAATACATGGGCATCGGTCGTCGCGATGACTCATTGAACTGGGCCTGGCACGCGACTGGCGTTGTGTCTGCCTCATTTCCGCTCAACCCAAATTTTCCACTGATTCGACATGGCGTCGTTTGCCTCAACATGCGAAAGCCTCGGGGCGTTTCAGAGGAGGTCGCCGGCCAGTACAGGACAGTGCAAGCAGCTATAGATTCCTGGATCGACGCAGGGCGCGCCATTCCGGCGTTTGCGATGAGCTTAGTCGAGGTGTCGGGGCTCAACGCTCGCACCTTCGCGTCGATCTATCACGTTCTCGGGCTAATAGAGCGACTCCTCGCCGTGCCGTACGACAGCAACCGGTCAAGAAACGTCCGTTCCGAGCTGTCGAAGATGTGGCCACCTCTCAGCATTTCCAATCCCATCTCGGTCGGAGAGAGCCTTGTCGACGAAACCGCATCCAACCGCGGCAAGTTGGCCGCGAAGGGCATCTCGGCGGACGATGAGAGCGATGGCGACGGGCAATTCGCCGGACCGCAAGTGCAACGTAGAGCGTACGATCCAAACCTGGACGACCTTTGCCGGCACGTTGAAGAATGGCTGGATCGCATTCGTGGGCTGCGTAGCAAGACAACCCCCTCCTCGGTGCTGATCGGAAAGATCTGGACGCGACTTTACTTCAGCGTGGCACGGGTGTCCGACAATCGCACTGGAATGAGCGGCGTCGCCAGCTACATGGAACTGTTCGCGCTGTGCGTCATTAATGCATTCCTTGTAGAGGAATGCGACCATCACCTGATCGATGAATCTCGAGCAGAGTCAAAGCATCCGGCAATCGGTCGTACCAACCCACGCACGTCGCCGCAGGAGTTTATTAAGAAGCTGCAAGGAGTCGATGTCGATCGCGAGGCAGTCCCTTTGACGACGATCATTGCGACCTGCCCCTTAGTCCTCGGATTGTTGAACAGCAATTATTCGGATTATCAGGAGGCAATCCGCAAACTGGAGCCCGGACTAGACGTCCTGTCGCTATTGTGCCCGGATTGGGCATGGACGGCGATTAACCAGACTTACATCGCCGGCTGGAAGTCCTTCACGTCAGGATCGCCTCGGCAGGAAGGAGCCGACGCCGGCGGTGAAGCCACAATCGCACCTACGGCTACGCCCGTAGTTCAAACGCGAGTGCGGCTGCGCCGAAGCAAAAAGCAAGTGCAGGAGTAGTTAAGGCCATGAGCAATCGCTTCTGTTCTGTGGCGTCCTTGATTGCCACAACGCTGCTATCGAGCCATCAGGTTCTATCCGCAATCAAGGAGCTTCCCTTCGCCCAAGTGCTAGATGACAAGGCGCTGCGAGAGGCTGTATACCTAAGCTACCTGCCTTGGTCTGCACGGTACCCGGACCATGTCTTTGATAGCAATTGGCGGCACCTTGCGGAGGAACGGAAGAACGACGCAGGATCCTTGTGGGTGATGGGTGCACTTAGATGCATCGCACAAGAATTCCTCGAGCAGCGACATGGGCAGATAGTTGTGAGGCGCATGCGCTTCGGCGCATGGCAGCAGAGCGTGATAAGCCGTCTATGTGGGCTTCCTGTCCTAGCCTGGAAACAAGCGGCTGCGGGGAGCGCTGCAAGTCCAGTTCCGGCCTGGGCACAGAATCTTGCGCCGTTGCTCATGCCACACGACGCGTTGGTCGAAGACTATGTTGCGCGGGAGGGCCTCCATGAAACCCATCTGCACCTCAACGGCAGCACGCACGCAGAACTTTGCTGGATGCGCGCATTGCGCGATCCAAAGTCCGAGACTCGGAGTTTTAGTGACACGTGGATGGATCGCGGTAGCTCGGCATCAGCCAGGATCCGCGAGCTCGCCCTAGCGATCAACCCGACACTGAACCCCTCTGAGCTATACCGGCAACTTTTAGTATCGCGCACGCTCCGTCTATGGCTACGAGCCGCTGCACGCGGCGAACTTGCAAGCGATGTACGACTGCCCGGCGACTTTGCTGCTGTACTGCCTGGTGGTGCAGGACCAGAGCCGCCTCAAGGCCCCATGCAGATGAGTATCCAGGACGAGATTGACTGGCAGGTCCGCCTTATCAACAGGCTGATGGCCAGCCCGTGTACCGCCCTGGAGCGCATGTATCATCTCTATCTATTGCTGCAGAACCAGTACTACAGACTGCTCGTACAGAGCGAGGAGCAGTTTGGATTCGATCAGTTCCAAAAACTCACCTTTGTTGGTCTACGCGATTTGGCTGAGAAGGACTATCGGCTGCGATTCCTCGCAATGCATGGCACAGGCACGGCGTTCAGCCGGACCGGGTATCTCGAGGGGCGTATAGCTCCAAAAGCGTCGCTGGAGAAGAACCATGATCTCCTGCATGCGGTGTTGGGAGCCTATTGGAAGTACTTACGCAATGAGCACCTCCGGGAGACTCCCAATCAACGAGTCCCAGCGATGAACGCTTTGCTGAGGGCACTGGACCAGCTCATGGCGCAGAAACCCACTTCTGACCGTCGCCACCACCGCCTTGCAATCGTCGCGCACTTCATCAAGAGGCCCTGGTCGGCTGAGCCAGAGAACAGGGCGGGGCCATACCGCTTCTTCACGCTGCGGTCGGAGCTCGCACAGGCAGCGATTGCGCTGCAGGCAACGCTGGAGCGTTGGCCTCGCCTTGCAACCTGGGTGCGTGGCATCGACGGTGCGGCAAACGAACTACACGCGCCGCCCGAGGTATTCGCTAGCTGCTATCGCGCATGTGCGCGTGCGGGTATTGTGCGTGAGCACGAGATTCGATG
>NZ_ANKP01000143.1:0-8155 GCF_000319775.1 Cupriavidus sp. HMR-1 | reverse complement strand
GGTGGGGGCGGGTAGGGCGGGTGGGACGCACTTGCATTCTCCTTCAGGGGGCATATTGGAAACAAGTGTGTCTAGCATGACACCAAAGTGTCCTTAGTGCAACCGAGTTGCCGGGTGGGTCCATCGGGCCGTAAAATCGCGGACCGATGGATGCGCCGGTTCAGGCGCGCACAAACCTCGATTCCGGGATGAGCAAAAAGCAAAAAGTGGAACCCGTGGCGGCCGAGCCGAGCATTGCCGAGCGGCTGGCCGAGCTGCGCAAACTCAACGGCCTGACGCTCGAAGAACTGGCGCAACGCGCGTCACTGACCAAGAGCTACCTGTCCAAGCTGGAGCGGGGACTGTCGTCGCCGACCATTGGCACTGTGCTCAAGCTGGCCGATGCGCTGGGCGTGACGGTGGATCAGCTCATCACGCGGTCGTCGCGAGCCAACGAGATTCTTCATATCCGGGCGGCGGACCGGATTCCTTTCAGCCCTTCCACGGAGCGCCTTGGCTATACCTACGAGGCCATTGCGACCGAACGGCCCGACAAGGCGATGCAGCCGTTCATCATGGTGCCGCCGTTCACGCTGGAAGAAGGCCAGCCCATGGCGAGCCATGCGGGAGAGGAACTGATCTTCGTCGTTTCGGGCGAGATGGAGGTCCTGTTCGATGACCGTACCGTGCGCATGAGCGCTGGCGATTCGCTGTATTTCAACGCTTCCATTCCGCACCGGTCACGTTCGCTGGGGCGGATTCAGGCACAGGCCCTGGTAGTCGTCAGCGATCGCAAGAAGGCGTGACGCGAAGGCGAACCCTCGCGGAGGCTGACTTTCGCTCCAGGCAACAACGGATCACGTAGTTCTGCAATTCACTTGCCGCGCCGTACCTCTGGCCCTATGATTTCATGACACAGTGTGTCATATAGGAAATTTTAAGGGTATGGAGGAAACCGTGAGTCAGACCTCAGACCGCAGCGTCGAAGCCACTGCGCCGTCGTGGCGTGGTGTTGTCCGCTTTCTTCACAAAACGCCAAGGGCTTTCCTGCCGATGCTGCCCTTTCCGGAGATCACCCTCGTCGCTGGCAAGGGTATCGAAGGGGATCGCTACATGATCGGCAACGAGGCAGGGTTCTACTCTCACAAGCCTGAAGAGGGCCGGCAGGTCACGCTGTTCGAACTGGAAACGCTCGAGGCGCTGGCCCGGGATGCCAAGGTCGTGTTGCATCCCGAGGAACACCGCCGGAACGTCACGGTAGAGGGCGTGCCTCTCAATCACCTCGTGGGGCGCCGGTTCTGGCTTGGCGACACGTTGCTGGAAGCCACTCGCCTGTCCACGCCATGCCGTCACCTGGAGGAAATCCTGGGCAAGGCTGTCTTCGATCCGCTCGTTCATCGCTCGGGTCTCAACTGCAAGATACTCAGCGGCGGTGTGGTCCGTATTGGCGATGTAGTGAGGCCAGCCTGATGGCGGCCCGGCCCATCAAGACCGTCTCGGTGGTGGTGTCCGCCATCGACGAGCCACTGCCCGGCGTCAAGCGGTTCGTCCTCAGCGACCAGGACCACTGGCCATTGCCGCCTTTCACCCCCGGCGCGCATATCGACCTGCATCTCGGAGGCGGCCTGGTGCGCACGTACTCGCTGTGCAACGCGCCTTCGGACAGGAACCGGTATGTCATCGCCGTGAAGCACGAGGTGGCGGGGCGAGGGGGATCGGCCTTCGTGCACGAGCGGCTCGATGTCGGGGCGTCGGTCGGGGTGTCGCTGCCCAGAGGTGGCATCCGCACCACGGATACGGGGATGAACGTCTTCATCGCAGGCGGGATAGGTGTGACGCCGTTTATCTCGACGATCCGCGATCTCGAACTGCGGGGCCAGACGAACTACGTGTTGCACTGGTCCAGCGCGGGGGCGCCATCGCTCGTCGACATGCTGGGCGACGCCATCGCGGCGGGCAGGGTCCGGCTGTACGACACGCGCGTCGAAACCGCGCCGGATATGGACGCGATTCTGAATGCGTGCGATGAGAACGCCAAAGCCTATTGCTGCGGTCCGGTGAGGATGCTTGACGCTTTCGAGCGGATCGTTGAAGGCTGGCCGGACGCCCGCAAGCACGTCGAGCGCTTCACGCCGCCCAAACCGGTGGACGATACCGACGCGGCGCCCTATACCGTGGTGCTGGCAAGGAGCGGGAAGGAGGCGACCGTCGAGCCAAATGTCGGGCTGGTCGGAACGCTGGAGGCACTTGGGGCGGACGTGTCCGTGTCTTGCGGAGGCGGCGTTTGTGGCGCGTGCAGGACGACCTGGCTGGAAGGCCCGCCGATTCATCGGGACCGGGTCCTGTCGCCGGAGGAGCGCGCCCAGGACGTCATGGTCTGTGTGGCCGGATGCGCGGGGTCACGTCTGGTGCTGGATCTGTAGGGGCTGCCGTTGCACCCTTGGGCCTGTGCCCGTGCATGGTTTCGGTTTTCGCCGGATCCCATTCCGTCCTGTGTCGTGATAGCATTTGTCCTATGACAATGCTGCGGCGGGAGTGGCATGTCCGCTCACCGCTGATATCCCGATATGCGCCGAGGCCCGGGCCATGCACACAGATTCCCCTGATTCCCCTGATTCCCCAGACACCGCACATCCGACGCAGCCGCTCCACGACCTGCACAACCGCTGGCCACAGGCCGAGTCCGTGGAGGACTTCCGTCACAACCTCGCAGCGGTTCATGCGCGCATCGCGGCGGCCTGTCACCGCGTTGGCCGTGATCCTGCCGGTGTGCGGCTGTTGCCCGTCAGCAAGACCAAGCCGGAGGCGAGCATTCGTCTGGCCCATGCGGCCGGCTGCCGTCTGCTCGGTGAAAACAAGCCGCAGGAGGCCTACCGAAAGTGGGAGGCGCTGGCGGATCTGGAAGACCTGCAGTGGTCGGTGATTGGCCACCTGCAAACCAACAAGGCCAAGCTCGTGGCGCGTTTCGCAACCGAGTTCCAGGCGCTGGACAGCCTGCGCGTGGCCGAGGCACTGGACCGACGTCTGCAGATCGAGGGCAGGGCGCTCGATGTGTTTGTGCAGGTCAACACGTCCGGCGAGGCGAGCAAATTTGGTCTGCATCCCGATGAGGTGCCGGGATTTCTGCGCGCGCTGCCTGCGTTCTCCGGCTTGCGCGTGCGCGGGCTCATGACGCTGGCGCTGCTGTCGGCGGAAGCCGAGCGGGTACGCCAGTGCTTCGTGCTGCTGCGCGAGCTTCGCGAGCGGCTACGGCAGGATGCGCCCGTCGGCATCGGGCTCGAGGCGCTTTCGATGGGTATGTCCGGGGATTTCGAGATTGCTATCGAGGAAGGCGCCACGGTCGTGCGTGTTGGTCAGGCAATTTTTGGCGCCAGATCTACGCCCGATAGCCATTACTGGCCAGAGGCGGAGGAGGGCGACTCTACAATGAGTGCTGCTCGCTCCGGCCTTCAAGACGAACGTTGATGGCACACGCTGAATTGCATCGCAAGGGAATGATCCATGTCTGCTGAGACAGATTCCGGGGACGCGCTGCGTCCCATCTTCATGGACGTTGTGTCCGTACAGTCGCAGGTGGTCTATGGCCATGTTGGCAACAACGTGGCGTTGCCAACGCTGCGTGCGCATGGCCTGAACGTGGCCGCCGTGCCGACGGTCATGTTCAGCAACACCCCTCACTACCCGACGCTGCACGGTGGGGCGCTACCCACCGACTGGTTCGGGGGATATCTAAGCGACCTGTCGGCCCGTGGCGCGCTCCAGCGCCTGAAAGCCATCCTGGTCGGCTATCTCGGCAATCCGGAGCAGGTGGCCGTGCTATCCCGCTGGATCAATCAGGTGTTGGCCGAGTACCCGGATGTGCAGGTGATCGTCGACCCGGTGATCGGTGACCATGACACCGGGATCTATGTCGCGGATGGCATGGTCGAGGCCGTGCGCGAACTGCTTCTGCCGCTGGCGCATGGACTCACGCCGAACGATTTCGAACTCGGGCATCTGAGCGGCCGTTCCGCCGACAGCGTCGAGCAGGTCGTCGCCGCCGCGCGCAGCCTGTTGACCGATCGCGTGCAATGGATGGTAGTCACCAGCGCGGCCCCCGGCACATGGGGACACGACGACATGAAACTGCTCATCGTCACCCGGGACGATGCGCAGGTGCTGAGCCATCCCCGCATCCCGGTGTCGCCCAAGGGCACCGGAGACCTGTTCAGCGCGAAGTTGACCGCGCGGCTATTGGAAGGAATGCCGCTGGCCGAGGCCGCTGCAAGCGCCAGCGACCACGTGGTGACCGCTCTGGAAGCCACCCGTCGCGCGCAAAGCCTGGAGCTTCAATTGCCATCGAACCCCTGTACCACGCATCGAGAGTGATCCGATGAAAACGTATCGACTCAACATCTGGCGCCATGACAGGCTGCTGGGCCATTTCGACTCCGGCACGCCGTGGGCCGCGGAGGCCGTCAAGGACGTTGCGGGCCGCCTGGGTGCTGCGGATGGCTATCGACTCGAGTTGCTTGTGGCAACGGATGAGCGTCGTGTGGTGGAAAGCGGCCCCGGTGGCGTGCGGGTGCTCGGCATCGAGCCGCTGTTCGTCAAGACCTCCCTGGACGAGCACGTCCAGGGCTGAAATCGGTCAGATGCGTGGGGCGGTTGTGGGGTGATCGTGGGGCGATTGAGGAGCGATTGCGGGACGATTCAGCCGCGGCTGGCAATTGCCTGACCCAGCCGCACCGGCTGTCCGACCTGCCAGTCAGGATGGTATTGCCATGCCGATCCCGGCATCAGCAACACGATCGTCGAGCCGAGCTGGAAGTGCCCCATCTCCACACCCTGGAGCAGATCCTTCAGTTGAGGTGCGGTAGCGCCGTCGGCGTAGTGCCACTCCGAGACTTGCCCGGATCGCTTGGGCTCCACCAGGCCATGCCAGACCGTGGCGATGCGCCCGACGATGGCCGCGCCCACGAGCACCAGCGCAAAGACGCCGTGCTGCGGATGCTCGAACCAGCAAACCAGACGCTCATTGATGGCGAGCAGTCCGTCGATGCCTTCAACGATATCTGGCCTGACGGAGTACAGCTTGCCGGGCACATGACGCATGCCCAGCAGGCGCCCATCGCACGGCATGTGAATCCGGTGGTAGTTGCGGGGGCTCAGATACACCGTGGAAAAGCACCCACCCTCCAGCTGTTTCGCGAGGGCGGCATCCCCCAGCAACGCGGTGGCGCTGTAGGCATGTTGCTTGGCATGGATCATCTGGCCGGCTTCGACGCGCCCAATCTGGCTGATCGTGCCGTCCACCGGGCTGGTCCAGTCTGCTGCGGCGATCGGGCGCGCGCCGGGGCGCAACGCGCGGATAAAGAACTCGTTGAACGTCGGATAGGTGGTGAGGTCGCTGACCAATGCCTCATCGAGGTCGATCTTGTGCCGGCGCACGAACGTGCGGATCAGGTACTGGGCGAGCCAGGGCTGACGGCAATCCGCCAGTTGACCTGCGATACGGGTCAGCAGGTGTAGCGGGGCGAGGCGTTGCAGCAGGACCGAAAAGGACATGGAGGCGGGCGTTGGGGCGACCCGGTGCAACGCATCGGGCCGCTGATTGTTTCATGGGGCAGAATTCTAATGTGGAACGATCCCGTTTGTACTGTTTGTACCGTTTCTGCCAGGTATCGTCGCGAGGTGCCGTTGTTACGGCAGGGAATCACTGTATTGCCACCGTGGTGACGGCGATCTACCCAAGGCTGCGCCTGATGTCCTGCGCCAGCCGTTCGCATTGTGCCGGTTCGATGGCGGAAATCGTGATGCGCAGGCCCCGCACGCCATCCTGCACGGAGAAAACGCTCCCTTGCCGGACCAGCCAGCCTTGCCGGGCCAGTGCCAGGGCGATGGCCTGGTCGTCGCACTGCAAGGGCACCCAGAGGTTGAAGCCATCGCCCTGCGCCATGTGCCCGATGCCCTGAGCGTCCAGCGCCTGCTCCATCGCCTGCCGGCGTCGGGCGTAGTCGTTCCGGGCCTTGTCGATCAGCCTGATGGTCTCGGGGCGGGTGACGGTGACCTCGACGATGTCCTGCAGAAGGTGGCTGACCCAGCTTGTTCCCGGCGCCAGGCACAAGCGTAGCTGCCGGGATGTGGCCACGTCGCTGGCAACCGCGGCGACGCGAAGATCGGGGCCCAGTGCCTTGGTGAAGGACCGCACCACGGCCCAGCGATAGGTGCTGCGAGGAATCACCGGGTGGTAGGCGGCACCAGAGAGCAGGGCGAAATGGTCGTCGACGATCACCGGCACATTGGGATGCTTTGCCAGTAATCGCGAGATTGCCCGCGCCCGCTTCTCGCTCAGGCAGCAGCCCGTTGGATTGTGCGCGCGCGGCGTCAGGATGACAGCCTGAGCCCCCTTGGCAAGGGCGTTTGCCAGACCTTCTGCCTGAATGCCTTCCGCATCCACGGGCACGCCGATCGGCTGCAGCCCGATGGCGCGCAGCGTGTTGATGCTGCTCAGGAAGCAGGGATTTTCGACCGCTACCTTGTCCCCAGCCACCAGATACGCGTTGAGCAGCCGCTCGATCGCATCGACGGCGCCATGCGCCAGATTGACTTCGAAAGGCGCGGGGCAGTCGGGCTCGAACCATTTCCGTACATACGCTTCCAGTCCGGCATTGACGGTGGGTTCGCCATAGAGCCGCGGCTTGTAGGGGCGACTCTTCAGCGCGGCCGAGATATCCGGCAGCCACTCGATATTTGGATTGCCACTGGCAAGATCGGTCAGGGGGCTGCCCGCCAGCGTGCCTTCCTGCTCACCCGGTTCGTACTGGTCGCGGATGATCGTGCCAAGCCGCCCCTGCGTTACGGCAATGCCCGCCATGGCGAGGCGCTTGTAGGCCGCGGCCACCGTGTTCCGATTGATGCCCAGTTCCAGGGCCAGGTCGCGTACGGGGGGAAGAGACGTTCCGGGGAGCAGTTGCCGGGACTGCGTCAGGGTGCGTACACAGTCGAAGATCTCCGCGGCGGTCTTGCCGTGTATTTTCATTGGGTGCCAGGACAGTCGATGTGTGCGGGAAAGCCAGGATTCATCTGGCCCGATCCAGTCCGATCTGGCCCGAAGGCGTCATTCTGACATGCCCGGACACTTGGCAGGTATGCCAATCCAGCGATTGGCATAGGGCAAAAAACGGTGATGCGGTGGAATCGGGGACGCCGGATTGAAGCGGGATCCGCACCGCATTCGCGGCGGTGGCTCCGCCCCGGCGCGCCGCGCGGATGCTCCACACCGATCCGTCGTTGGAGCCGCCAAAGGAACTTGCCGCCCTCCGCCGGGTCCATTGTTGCGGTCGGTTACAATGCTGTGCCGCAATATCACAATTCTCAGGCTGATGCCGCAGTTGTACCGTATCAGTCACAAGAAATGTGATTTTTATCCGCTTTTCACGCCCCCGATTTGATGCGTTTCGTCCTCTTCCTGCTGACTGCCTTGTGCCTGTCCGCGCTGTCGTTCTCGGCAGCGGCGAACGTGCGCTCGGCCGTGCCGAAGGTGGTAGCGGCGAAAGCGGAAGCGGCGAAGGTCGAGGTGGCCATACCCGATTACGATGCGAGGCTCGCCACCGGCGACGATCTCGCGCAGCTTGCCCTGCCGGGAGATCCCGACTTCGGTGACGAGGCGGAATTCGATGACGGTCCGCCGCCGGGGTACTGCAATATCTGGTCGGCTGATCTGCTCGATCCGCTCGATCTTTTCGACGCGGTCGACGAGACCAGCGCGTTATTCATCCTTCCCGCATTCCAGCTTGCGCAATCCGTCGATGTCGTGCTGCCCACGCTCACGGAACGCGGCAAGTTCCAGTCCGAAGGCCAGTTCCGGCCGCCCAGACCCTTCGTCTGATCGCTCAGGCCGCCGTCCGTGCTGACTGCACGCACGGTGCGCCTTCATTGCCCCTGAGCCCACACACTTCCGTGACGCTTGCCGTCGCGGTCTGACGCCATGCGTGCCCGCCTGCCGAACGATGTTCGGTGGCGGGGCGTGTGACGGGAAACGTGTGTGTAGGCACCGGGGCAGTCGTACCGTTCGACCGATCCTGACATGAAGACCAAGAAAACGTTGACTTGGGCCGCCGCGCTGTCGTTGATGAGCGCGCCGACCTGGGCCGCGCAGCCCGTGCCGGCCGGCGTTACCGCCGCCCCCGGGGCT
>NZ_ANKP01000142.1:0-11734 GCF_000319775.1 Cupriavidus sp. HMR-1 | reverse complement strand
GTGACGCCGCGCGTCTCGACGCGGAACTGGCAGCGGCGGAACTGGCGCGCACACGTGCGACGGTGGCCACCGCCCAGGCCACCGAGTCGGCATCGCTCGCCGAGTTGCGCGCGCGTTTCCCGATGCTGGGTCAACCGGCGCCGGCACCCGTTCGCATCGCGCTGCCGCAGCCTCCGCAGGAGCCGGCCGAGCAGTTACGCGGCATCTACGTGCAGGACAGCCATGAATACCTGCTGGCGATGGCGGAAGAAGCCCATGCATTGCAGCAGGCCAAACGATCGGATCTGGACCGCAAGCCGGACCCGACCGTCGGCATGTTTGTCACGGTGGAACGCGGCGGCGCAGAGCGGATTCTCGGGGTCAGCGTGTCGATGCCGCTTGGCTCGGCGTATCGCCGCTCTAACGCAGTGGCGGCTGCGGCGGATGCCGAGGCGGCCGCGCGGAAGCGGCTGGGTGTCGAGCAACGCCTGGGTGCGGAGTTCGACGTCTTGTACCGGAACCTGTCCGGCAAGCGCGCGGCGGCAGCGGCCCAGACCGAGGCTGCGACGCTGCAACGGACGGCGTCGGATCGCGCAACGCGCGCGTATCGCGCCGGAGAGTCTGGCTTGCAGGAGCTGATTGTCGTGCGACGAAACCTGGCCGACGCCTTGCTGGCGGAGCGCCTGGCCAATGTCGACGTGCTCGAGTCGGATACCCGTCTGAAGCTCGATCTCCATCGCATGTGGGACTTTGACGACTGAGCGGTAACGACCCGGCAGACGCTGCAAGTCTGCCGGGTATCCGTTAACAATCTATATTTTTATAGACTATAATTCTCGCAATTGATGCCCGGCCCGGCCCGGCCCGGCCCGGCCCGGCCCGGCCCGGCCCGTACCGGGGCCCATATCGGCGCATACCGGCACCGGCCCATGAACCAGACCCATTCCTCCATCGACCTCGTCAGCCTGCAAAGTGCAGCGGCGGACGCCTGCGCGCTGCTCAAGGTGCTGGCCAACCCCGACCGCCTGCTGCTGATGTGCCAGCTTTCACAGGGCGAACTGTCGGTGGGCGAACTGGAGGCGCGGCTCGGCATTCACCAGCCCACGTTGTCCCAACAGCTTGCCGTGCTGCGTGAAAACGGTCTGGTAGCCACGCGCCGCGAGGGCAAGAACATCATCTATGCCGTGGCCAGCGAGCAGGCACTCGCTGTCATGGCCGTGCTGTACGAACAGTTCTGCGCGAATTCCTGAGGAGCGAACATGCTGCTGATCGATCTTGGCAATTTCACCCCGGGCCTGTCCCTGGCCGGGGGCATCGTCATTGGCGTGGCTGCAGCCGTGCTGGTGCTGTTCAATGGGCGGATCGCTGGCATCAGCGGCATCCTGGGCGGGCTGCTGAGCCTGCCGCGCCGCGACATGACGTGGCGGGTGGCCTTCCTGATAGGGCTGATCGGCGCACCGATACTTGCCGCGCTGTTCGGGATGCCGGCCAGGGCCGATATCCAGGCAAGCTGGGGCGAGGTGCTAGTCGCGGGCTTTCTGGTCGGGATCGGCACGCGCTACGCGGGCGGATGCACCAGCGGCCACGGCGTCTGCGGTATCTCGCGTGGGTCCATCCGTTCGCTGGTGGCCACGCTGAGCTTCATGGCGGCAGGCTTTCTGACCGTTTTCGTCACCCATCACCTGATCGGAGCCTGATATGAGCGCCATCACCGCACTGCTCGCGGGCCTGCTGTTCGGCATCGGCCTGATGGTTTCCGGCATGGCCAATCCGGCCAAGGTGCTGGGTTTTCTCGACCTGGCGGGGCGTTGGGACCCCTCGCTCGCCTTCGTGATGGTCGGCGCCATTGCGATTGGCTCGGTGGCGTTCCTGCTGGCCAAGCGCCGCCAGCGTTCGCTGCTCGGGTTGCCCATGCAGCTGCCGACGAATACTGTCATCACGCCGAGGCTCCTCATCGGCAGCGCGCTGTTCGGTATCGGTTGGGGGACGGCGGGCTTCTGCCCGGGCCCCGCGCTGGTGGCGTTGGGCGCAGGCTATCCGAAGGCCATCGGCTTCGTGCTGGCCATGGCGGCCGGGATGCTGGTCTTCGAAGTGCTGGAACGCAGCAAGGCGCGCGTCGCGCGCGCCTGATCAGGCTTCCGCGCTCCGCGGCGGGAATCGCAGCACGAAACGGGTCTTTCCGTTCGCCGACTGGACCGAGATACCGCCGCCGTGCGCGGTCATGATCGCGCGCGTGATGGAGAGCCCGAGCCCGACGCTGTCCGACTCGGGCCGCCGCCTCGACTTGTCACCGCGGAAGAACCGATCGAACAGCGAAGGCAACAACTCGGCCGGAATCTCGGGCCCATCGTTTTCCACCGCCACCACTACGCTGCCGCCTTCCGCGTGCGCCTCGACAACCACCGCGCCGGCCTGCGGTGTGTGGCGCAGCGCGTTGGAGAGCAGATTGCTCAGCGCGCGCCGCAGCATCAGGCGGTCGCCCTCGACGATGCCGTCGCCCTGCAGCCGCAGTGCCACCTGTTTGTCCTCGGCCAGCGCCTCATAGAACTCGAACAGCGCCCCCGCTTCCTGCGCAATGGAAATGGTTTCCTTGTGCGGCAGGTCGAGCCCGTGTTCCATCTTGGCCAGATACAGCATGTCTGAAACCATTCGCGACAGCCGTTGCAGCTCTTCCGCATTGGAGGCCAGGATTTCCCGATACTTCTCGGCGTCCCTGGGTTGTGACAAGGCCACCTGCGTCTGCGTCATCAGATTCGTCAGCGGCGTGCGCAGTTCGTGCGCGAGATCGGACGAGAATTCGGACAGGCGGCGGAAATCATCCTGCAGGCGTTCCAGCATCGCATTGAGGTTGGCGGCGAGATTGGCCACTTCCTCGGGAACGGCTTCCACCGGCATCCGTTCATGGAGCTTGTCTCCCGTGACGACTTTTGCTCGCGTGGCCATGGCGCGTAATGGCGCCAGACCCCGGCGCGCGGCCCACCAGCCGAAAATACCGCTGGCCAGCACAGCCAGCGCTACATACGAGACCAGCGATCGGCGGAAGGCGTGGACGAAATGCTCGTGGATCTCAGTGTCCATCCCCAGCAGCACGTCGGTACGTTCTCCCGCCGCGTTCACCGTGGCACGCATGCCCCGATAGGTCTTGCCGTCCTGCGTCCATTGGAAGATGTCGTCATCGCCGACATGCTTGCGCGATGCCTCAATCGACGTCTTCAGCGCTGCGGCAAAGTCGAAATCCGGCGTGGCGTAGTGCACCTGACCGTTGGCACCGCGCGTATAGACCAGGAGTCCGCTGTGATGCTGGTAGGCGTCCGCAAGGCGCGTGGGCAGCGTGCTACCGGTGTTGTCGGCGATGGTCTTCTCGACCAGGCGCATGTTGTCGCGCAGCAGCGCGTAGTCCTCCACCGCGAAGTGCCGGTCCATGGCCGTGAAGATCAGCACGCCAAGCCCCAGCAGCACGCAGGCCGAGGTCAGCGAGAACAGCGCGGTCAGCCGCGTGGTCAACGAATAGCCGCGCATCAGGCCAGATCCTCGGGCGCTTCCAGCACGTATCCCATGCCACGCACGGTCTGGATCAGCTTGTCGTCGAAGTCGTCGTCGATCTTCGCGCGCAGGCGGCGGATCGCCACGTCGATCACATTGCTGTCGCTGTCGAAGTTCATGTCCCAGACCTGCGAGGCGATCAGCGAACGCGGCAGTACCTCGCCACGGCGGCGGGCCAGTAGTTCCAGCAGCGCGAACTCCTTGCCAGTCAGCACGATCCTGCGCCCGGCGCGCGTGGCTCTGCGTCGGGCCAGATCCAGCACGAGATCGGCGATCTGAATACGATCGACCGGTGCCTGCGCGGCACCCCGGCGCAACAGCGTGCGCACGCGGGCCAGCAGTTCGGAGAACGCGAACGGCTTGACGAGGTAGTCGTCCGCGCCGAGTTCCAGCCCTTTCACGCGGTCGGCGACGCTGTCACGCGCCGTCAGGAACAGCACCGGCACGGGATTGCCGGCGGCCCGGATGTTCTGCAGGATGCGCCAGCCATCGATATCGGGCAGCATCACATCGAGGATCAGCAGGTCGTAGGACTCGTTCAGCGCCATGTGCTGGCCGTCCTGCCCGTTATGCACGAGGTCCACGATGAAGCCGGCCTCGGTCAGGCCCTGCCTCAGGTATTCGCCAGTCTTGGTTTCGTCCTCGACCACCAGGAGCTTCATACGTGTCCTCGTCAAACCAATGCACCCGGGCCCCGTGCCCGGAAAACGCCGCAAGTGTACGCCGCGGTCCGAACATGACGCGGACATTACCGGAATGTAATTTTTGGGTCATTAGGTCGTTACCGCGCCCTGACTACTCTGTGCTCGCTGCGCCATTTTGCTGGCGCGATTTCACGATGAGAAGGAATTGACAGCATGCGAGCCAACGTTCCGGCCGATCTGATTTTGCCTGTGCGGGCGGGGTTGTCCCGGCGTCGCTTCGTCCAGGGTCTTGCCGCCGGGGGTGTGCTCGGCGCGCTCGGGGGATTGTCGTCCGGAGGCTGGGCCAGTTCCGGGGCCGGACAGGCTGCAACGGGCAATGGCACCGCCCCGGTCCTGCGTGGCACGGAGTTCGATCTCGTGATCGGCGAGTCGGCGGTCAACTTCACGGGCAAGCCCGGCATGGCCACCACCATCAACGGCATGCTTCCCGGTCCCACGCTGCGCTGGCGCAAGGGCGACACGGTGACGATCCGCGTCACCAATCGCCTGAACGAGCCCACCTCGATTCACTGGCACGGCATCATCCTGCCGTATCAGATGGACGGCGTGCCCGGTATCAGCTTCCCGGGCATTCCGCCCGGCGAGACGTTCACCTACCGCTTCAAGGTGGATCAGACCGGCAGCTATTGGTACCACTCGCACTCGGGCTTCCAGGAGATGACCGGCGTCTACGGCAGCCTGATTATCGACGGCGACGAAGATCCAGTGCGTGCCGACCGCGACTACGCGGTGCTGCTGTCCGACTGGACGGACGAGGATCCGATGCGGGTCATGTCCAAGCTCAAGATCCAGAGCGACTACTACAACTACAACCAGCCCACCGTAGTGGACTTCTTCCGCGACGTCTCCAACGACGGGCTTGGCGCCGCGCTGGAGAAGCGAAAGATGTGGAACCAGATGCGGATGAGCCCCACCGATCTGGCCGACCTGTCGGGTGCCACGCTGACGTACCTGATGAATGGCGTAACGCCCGCCGGCAACTGGACCGGGTTGTTCCGTGCCGGCGAGCGCGTGCGCCTGCGCTTCGTCAACGGCGCAGGCAACACGTTCTACGACGTGCGCATTCCGGGCCTGAAGCTCAAGGTGATACAGGTCGACGGGCAGAACATCGAGCCCGTGACGGTCGACGAATTCCGCTTCGGCCCGGGGGAAACCTGCGACGTGCTGGTGGAACCGACTGACGACGCGCACACGATCTTCGCCCAGTCGATGGACCGCACCGGCTTCGCGCGCGGCACGCTGGCCGTGCGCGAGGGCCTGCAGCCGTCCGTACCGGCGCTCGACAAGGCGGAGTGGCTCACCATGGGTGACATGATGGGCAGCATGAACCACGGCGTGATGGGCCACGGCGCGTCAAGCGCTGCGGCGATGGATCATGGCGCGATGAACCACGGCGCCATGAATCACGGTGCGATGCCCATGGATCACAGTCAGCACGATATGTCCGGCATGTCCGGCATGGCTGGGATGAGTGGCATGTCACATGGCGACTCGCTCAAGGTACCCAGCACGCGGGCACGTCATGCGCGTACCGAGTACGGTCCGAGCACCGACATGCGCGTGGACATGGCGCGCACCAACCTCGACGACCCCGGCATCGGGCTGCGCAACAACGGGCGCCGGGTGCTGACACTGGCGGACATGCATACGGTCGGTGGCCCGATGGACCATCGTGGCCCGGGCCGCGAGGTGGAGTTGCACCTGACCGGCAACATGGAGCGCTACACGTGGTCGTTCGACGGCGTGGAGTACGGCAAGTCGACCCCGGTGTTCTTCAAGCATGGCGAGCGCCTGCGGGTGATTCTCCACAACGACACGATGATGACCCACCCGATGCACATGCATGGCATGTGGAGCGAACTGGAGGCGCCCGACGGCACGTTCCAGGCCCGTCGTCATACGATTCCCGTGCAGCCCGCGCAACGCATCAGCTTCCTCGTGACCGCCGATGCGCTCGGACGCTGGGCATGGCACTGCCACTTGATGATGCATATGGACATGGGCATGTTCCGTGAAGTGGTGGTGGCATGATGAAAGCACGCAACCCACTCACACTGACGCTGCTCGCGGCGGCGCTTCTCTCCGTCAGCATGGGCGCCGCATGGGCCCAGCATTCGCACGCGGACCACGCGTCGCACGCTGCCCCATCTGCCAACGTGGCCAGCGCGACCACTTCGGATTCGATGTCATCGATGCAGGGCATGGATGGCGGCGAGATCCAGACCATGGACAGCGGCGAAAGCGGCGACATTCAGACCATGGACGGCGATAACGCCGGAAGCGCGCCGCCCGCCATGGATCATGGCGACATGAAGATGCAGGGAGGCAGTGCGCCGCCGGATGCGCGCGATCCGAATGCCTATTCGGGCGGCTACTTGCTCGGCGTCGGCAAGTACGCGCTGGGCGAGCATCGCCAGCTTCACATGGCCGACGAACACCTGTTTGCCTCGGTGCTGGTGGACCGCCTGGAGTGGACGCACGGCAACGGTAGCAATGCGACCTCGTACGAAGCCCAGGCATGGATCGGAAGCGCCTATAACAAACTTGTGATCAAGGCCGAAGGCGAAGCCGAGAAAGGCCGGGTGCATGAGGCCCGCACCGAGCTGTTGTGGGGCCATGCGATTTCCACGTTCTGGGATACGCAGGTCGGTTTCCGCAACGATGCCGGCTATGGCCGGCCCGCGCGGAACTGGCTGGCCTTCGGCGTGCAGGGTTTGGCGCCGTACTGGTTCGAGGTCGATGCCACGGCTTACGTGGGCAACGAGGGGCGTACCGCGCTGCGGCTGTCTGCCGAGTATGAGCTGCTGATTACGCAGCGGCTGATTCTCCAGCCGCGCATCGAAGCGAACCTGTACGGCAAGAATGACCCGGCGACCGGCACCGGTAGTGGGCTGTCGAACGGCGCGGTGGGATTGCGTCTGCGCTACGAGTTCAGTCGCCAGTTCGCGCCGTACATCGGCGTGGAGCGCTACCAGACGTTCGGCAACACCGCCGATATGGTTCGCACGTCAGGCGGCCGTAGCGGCGAGACGCGTTTCGTTGCCGGCGTGCGTGCCTGGTTCTGATCGCGTCCGGCTTCAATCGTTTTACCCAGGGAGATCTCATGACTTATATCCACACCGCGGCCAAGGCGCTGGTTGCCGCCACCGCACTTCTGGCCAGTGCCGCCGCCCTCGCGCACCCCAAGCTTGTCAGCGCCACGCCTGCCGACAAGTCCGAAGGGCCCGCGCCCACGCGGATCGAACTGCTGTTCTCCGAGAACCTGGTCAAGCAGGTCTCCGGCGCGAATCTGGTCATGACGGGGATGCCCGGCATGGCCGATCATCCGCCGATGAAAATTGCGACCAGTGTGTCGGGGGGCGACGATCCCAAGGCGATGATCATCACGCCGAAGAGCCCGCTGGTACCGGGCACCTATCGCGTGGACTGGCGAGCGGTGTCATCGGACACCCATCCGGTCAACGGCAGCATCACCTTCACGACGAAGTAACGCGGGCAGGGCTATCCAATGGAGGTCGACTGGCTCAACGTGTGGGTGCGGTTCGCGCTCTATCTGGATCTGATGCTGCTGTTTGGCTTGCCGCTGTTTGCCCTGTATGCGCTGCGAAAGGACGAACGCGGAGCCGCCAGCGCCCGGTGCTATAGCGGCTACGCCACGATGGCCGCGCTCATCGGCCTGGTGCTTTCCGTCGTGGACATGGCCGTGGTTGCCAAGGCCATGACCGGAGTGGAAGGGTACGCCGATCTGGGGGGCGATACGGTGGCGATGATCGCGACCGAGACAGCCTTCGGTATCGCCTGCTTCATTCGCATGAGCGCGCTTCTCGGTGGACTGCTCGCGAGCTTCGCGCTCGCGCATCGGCCAACGCTGCGCTATCGGGTCCTCGTTGTCTGTGGCGCCATCGCGCTGGCAACGCTCGCATGGGGAGGCCACGGCGCGATGAACGAGGGGCTGTCCGGCGTCGTGCATCTGCTGGTCGATATTGCGCATCTGCTCGCGGGCGGCGCATGGATCGGCGCGCTGGCTGGATTCCTGATGCTGGCCCGGATGGGCGTTCTCGCAGTGCTGGATCGCGCCGCGCGCGGGTTTGCGGGTATCGGTACCGTGATCGTCGGGACGCTGGTGACGACCGGGGCAGTCAACTACTGGTTCATCGCCGGCATGCCGACGCTGGAGCGACTGACGTCGCCCTACGGCCGGATTCTGCTGGTCAAGCTGGCCCTATTCGCCGCGATGCTGGTGATGGCAGCGCTGAACCGGTATCGCCTGGGCCCGGCGCTGGCGACGGCATCGGACAGTGGCGCGGCCGTGCGGGCGCTGCGCAGGAGCTTCGTTATCGAAGCCCTGCTAGGCGTGGCGGTGCTGGCGATCGTGGCCGTGCTGGGTGTGCAATCGCCTGAGCTTTGATGGACCTCCGCCTCTGGTCGCGACGCTTTACTCGACCAGCTTTGCCCGCAGCCGCTTGAATTCGTCCTCGGAGATGGAGCCGGACGCCTTCAGGCGATCGAGCTTTTCCAGTTCGTCAGCGACGCTGAAGCCGACCACCTGGCGAAGTTCGTTGCGTGCCTCCCGCGCACGTTCCTGATTACGCTCTGCCATGCCGCGACCCTGGGTGAGGATGTAGGCGAAGACGCCGATGTAGGGCAGCACGATCAGGAAGATCACCCACAGCACCTTGGCGAAGCCCGATACGTCATGACGCCGGAACAGATCGCCGGAAATGGTGATGAGCAACCAGAACCACAGGATGAAAAGGAAGATGGAAAAAACGTCGATGATGAAATTTCCAAATGAAAAACCTTCCTGAATAACCATTGATGTTCTCCATTGAAAAGAAAATGGTCCCGATAAGGGAAAAGGCGATTGGCTGATCCGATTCGTGCGGCAGAACAATGCGCGCCGGGCGCGATGCAGGTGGCCAGTGGCGCGTCAACCTCATTAGGTATAGCAGGTGTGACGACAAGTAATCACTTTCACCGTTATGAAAGTTTCTTGTCGGGATGATTCCTGATTTTGCAGAATGCGACGGATGCCATCCGCTTCAGGCCGACGTCGGCGAATGTCCGCGCGTTGCGGTCAGGCCCCTTGCCCGGGAGCACTTTTGATATATGCGTCCAGCCCGTTGGCCAGCGCGGCGAAGGTCACGGCGCAGCGTGCGTTGTCACGCAGGTCTTCATGCATGGCTACCCAGGTGTCCAGCGTGACCGAGAACTGTTCGGGCAACACCCTCACCAGTTGGGGATCCCGTGCCGCCAGCGCGGCCTGGCACACGCCAATGCCGAATCCCGCACGGATGGCGCCGAGTTGGGCCAGGTCGCTGTCGCTGCGAAACGCCAGGCTATCCCGCCAGAAGGGTTTGAACTTGCTCTGCAACCGGCGGATGAAGTCGTTTTCCTGATCGAAGCCGATGAGCGCATGGCGCGACAGCTCGCTCGTCGAGCCCGGCACGCCATGCGCTTGCAGATAGCGGCTGTGCGCGTGCAAGCCGATTTCGATACCGCCGACATGCCTGGCGATCAAGGCTCCCTGGACCGGTCGGAACATGCGGATGGCGATGTCCGCCTCGCGGCGCAGCAGGTCGTCAGGCTGATTCGACAGGACGAGTTCGACCACCAGCTCCGGATGCGCGTCGCGCAAGGCCGTCAGGATCGGAGGCAGTACCTCGGCACCAATGACTTCGCTCGCGGTCAGCCGTACCGTGCCCCGGACGCCCGCGCCGTGGCTGCTTGCAACCCGGCGCAGCGCGGCGGCGGTGGCGGCGATGCTCGCCGCGTATGGCTTCAGTTCATGAGCGGCCTCGGTGGGGGCGAAGCCGTCGAACGAGCGCGTGAACAGCTTCAACCCCAGGGCCGACTCGAGGCTGTCGATATGTCGCCCGACAGTGGGCTGCGTGATGCCGAGGGCCCGGCCGGCGGCGGAGAGCGAGCCGACCTCCAGCACCTGCAAGAATGTCCGGTACCACTCCCAGCTCGGTTCGTTTCGCGTCATGGTATGCATTTTTAAATAGTTGCCAGTCGATTCTAGGCAATTTTCTTTCGATTGCGGGTGCGCCACACTGCGGTTTCGCGAATTGCTCGCTGCCTTCCCAATCCGTTACCGAAAGGAAATCCGATATGTCCAAAGTTGCCTTGTTTGGCGCGGCAGGCGCCATTGGCCGGAGCATCGCGGCCGCCCTGCGCAGCAGGGGTGAGCCCTATCGGGTGGTGGGCCGGCACGAGGCCAGCCTGCGCCAGGCCTTCGGCGATGACCCGCTGGCGGAGATCCTGACCTGGAATCCGGACTCGCCGGACGCGATTCAGGCGGCCGCCACGGGTGTGGAGACCTTGATCTATCTGGTCGGCGTGAACTACTGGCAGTTCGAGCTGCACCCCGCGCTGATGCGCAGGACGCTCGACGCCGCCGTGGCGGCCGGCGTGAAGCACATCATCCTGATCGGCACGGTGTACCCATATGGCAGGGCAAGGACGACACCCGTGCGCGAGGACCATCCGCGCGAACCCCACACCTTCAAGGGGCGTATGCGCAAGTCGCAGGAGGACCTGCTGATGCAGGCACATGCCGATGGACGCATCCGTGCCACCGTGCTGGGTTTGCCGGACTTCTATGGTCCCGGCGTCGAGAACAGCCTGCTGCATCGCGCGGTGCTGGCGGCTGCGAACGGCGGCACGGCCGACCTGATCGGGCCGATCGACACGCCGCATGAGTTCATCTTCGTGCCGGACGTGGGCCCGGTGGTAGCCCGGCTGGTTGATACCCCGGCTGCCTTCGGCAAGATCTGGCACCTCGCCGGGGCCGGCGTCACCACGCAGCGCGAACTGGTGGAAGAGATGGAGCGCCAGACCGGCCGTGCGATCAAACTGCGCGTGGTGGGCAAGACGATGCTGCGTCTGCTGGGGCTGTTCAATCCGCTGATGCGCGAACTGGTCGAGATGCAGTATCTGCAGACCGACCCCGTGATCATGGACGACTCGGCGTTGCAGGCGCTGATTGGTCCGATTCGAAAGACGTCTTATCAAGACGGCATTCGCCAGACGCTGGCTGCCGCCATGTGCGCCAATACACGCTTGGCGCCCGCTTCGGCCGGCTGAAACTTGCCCGACTTGGAGGTGCTGTCAACGCAACGCTTCCGGCGACAGTTATTGGGGACGAGCGAGAGCGATGCGCGCGGCGCCAGCGTCGCGCTGCAACGTACCTGATCGCCTACTCGGCTCAAGCGTTTTTCTTCTCGTCGATTCACCCCGATACGGGAGCAGCCAATGAAGAATTTGCTGAAGTCGATGGCCCTTGCGGCCGCGCTGGGTTTGTCGCTCGGCGCACAGGCCCAGGCACCTGCTGGCGCGCCAGCAGGCAGCACGGGCCTCTGCAAGGACGGAAGTTACTACTCCGGCGCCAGCAAGAAGGGCGCTTGCGCAGGGCACAAGGGCGTCAAGGAGTGGTATGGCGGCACCGCCGCAGCATCCGCACCAGCCGCGATGGCACCGGCCGCGGCACCCGCGCCCAAGGCCGC
>NZ_ANKP01000141.1:0-17224 GCF_000319775.1 Cupriavidus sp. HMR-1 | reverse complement strand
GCACGTTCTGGCCGCGTTCGGGGGGGGGGGGGCGGGAGCCGTAGCCGTCATAGCGCGCTTCGCCCCGTGCCGCGCCGCGCTCGGCCAGCAGGTTGTGCGCCACCACCGGCGCCTGCTTGCGGGCGGCGGCGGCCGTCTTCGCATTGGTCGTGTTGCCGGCGTCGCCGAGACCGAAGATGTTGGCGAAGCGCGTATGACGCAGCGTGGCGGGGTCCACGTCGATCCAGCCGGCGGCGTCGGCCAGCGGGCTCGAACGGATGAAGTCGGGCGCCTTCTGCGGCGGTACGGCGTGCAGCATGTCGAACTCGCGCGTCACCAGTGCCGTCGTGCCATCGGCGTTCGCGCGGCGGAATGTGGCGCAACGTGCCGGGCCGTCGACGGCAACCAGTGTTTCGCCGAAGTTCAGGTCGATGGCATAGCGTTCGACGTACTCCATCAGCGCAGGCACGTAGTCCGCCACGCCGAACAGCACATTGCCCGCGTTGCAGAACTGGATGTCCACGCGATCGAGCACGCCGGCACGGCGCCACGCATCGGCCGAGAGGTACATGGCCTTTTGCGGCGCGCCCGCGCACTTGATCGGCATCGGGGGTTGCGAGAACAGTGCCTTGCCGCCTTGCTTGCGCACGAGTTCCTGCACGAGCTTCCAGGTATATGGCGCCAGGTCGTAGCGATAGTTGGACGTGACGCCGTTGCGGCCGAGCGCCTGCGGCAGGCCTTCGATAGCGTCCCAGTCCAGCTTCAGGCCGGGGCAAGCCACCAGGTGCTCGTACTTGACCACGCGGTTGCCTTCCAGCATCACCGCGTTGGCTTCCGGTTCGAATCCTGTGACGGTGGCCTTGATCCACGACACGCCGCGCGGCAGGACCGAAGCCATCGTGCGCGCGGTATGCGCGGGTTCAAATACGCCGCCACCCACCAGTGTCCAGCCCGGCTGGTAATAGTGGATGTCGGCCGGGTCGATGATGGCGATTTCGAGGCCGGGCTTGCGTGCCAGCAGGCTGGATGCCACGGCAATGCCCGCGGCGCCGCCGCCGATGATGACGACGGCGTGGCTGGCATCGGCCTGCGCGAGGGGTGTTTTGGGGGCGAGGGGCAGGGGGCGCGATTGCATGTGATTTCCTTGTCGAATCTGGGGCGAAGACTCAAAGCGCGTTGATCGGGATCTTCAGATAGCGCGTGCCGTTGGCTTCCGGCGGCGGCATTTCGCCGGCGCGCATGTTGACCTGCACCGACGGCAGGATCAGCGTGGGCATGGACAGCGTGGCGTCGCGGGCCTGGCGCATCGCGACGAACTCGTCCTCGCTCACGCCATCGCGCACATGGATGTTGCTGGCGCGCTCGTCCGCGACCGTTGACATGAACAGCAGCTCGCGTCCGCCGGGCTGGTAGTCGTGGCACATGTACAGGCGCGTATCGGCGGGCAGGCTCAGCACCTTGTTGATGGAGCGGTAGAGCGTGCGCGCATCGCCACCGGGGAAATCGCAGCGGGCGGTGCCGTAGTCGGGCATGAACAGCGTGTCGCCAACGAATGCCGCGGTGTCCTTGCCGTTGCCGATCACGTATGTCATGCAGGCCGGTGTGTGGCCGGGGGTGTGCATGGCGCGCACCTGCAGACTGCCGATCGAGAGCGTGTCGCCGTCCTGCAGCAGACGGTCGAACTGGCTGCCGTCATGCGCGAATTCCGGACCGCTGTTGAACAGCGTGCCGAACACCTTCTGCACCGTGGTGATATGGCTGCCGATGGCGATCTGGCCGCCGAGCCTGGCCTTTAGGTAGGGCGCGGCGGACAGATGGTCGGCATGCACGTGGGTTTCCAGAATCCACTGCACGCTGGCGCCGAGCGTCTTTACGCGGTCGATCATGCGGTCGGCGCTGGCGGTTCTGGTACGGCCGGATTTCGGGTCGTAGTCGAGCACGCTGTCGATCAGCGCGCACTGCTGGCTCTCGCGGTCGAGCACGAGGTAGCTCAGGGTCCACGTATCGGGGTCGAAGAAGGCTTCGATGACCATCTGTGTTGTCATATGTGCCGGCGTTTCCGTTTTTTGATCGGGGCAATGACTCAAAACCCGTGCCATGCTGCCTGTGCGCCACAAGGCGATGATTTCCAAGGGATTTCGCTTCCTGCGCGTGCGGAGCGTGGACTGTCAGGCACCTCGACTCACTGCCAACTTGGCAGTGTTGGCAGAACTTGGCAGAATGGCGCCCTTGTTTTACCCGCCCCCCCGCCCCCGCCCCTATGGATCGCCCCACCACACTCCAGGGACTGTTGTCCTACCTGGAACAGGAAAGCCAGCCGACGATCGTGCTGGATACCGACTACCGCATCCTCGCTGCCAATACGGCCTACCGCCGCCAGTTTGGCGCGGTAGAGCGCCCCTATCTGGGCCAGCCCTGCTACCGCGTCTCGCACGGCTATGATGTGCCCTGCGATCAGGCAGGCGAACACTGTCCGATGCGCAAGGCGTTCGAGACCCGTGGGCCGGATCGCGTCCTTCACATCCATCACACCCCGCGTGGCCCCGAGCATGTGAACGTGGAGCTGCGCCCGATCCTCGACGACAACCACCAGGTGGTGGCTTACGTCGAGCGCCTGAACACCGTGCGAAGCGCATCGGCGCGGCCGAGCGCGGAAGGGCTGGTGGGACGCTCGGAATCCTTCAATCACGCGCTGGAGGCCGTGCAGCGCGTGGCGCCGTCGTCGTTGCCGGTGCTGCTGCTCGGTGAGTCGGGCACTGGCAAGGAGATGTTCGCGCGCGCCGTGCACGAAGCCAGCGACCGCGCCAGTGGGCCGTTCGTCGTGGTCGATTGCTCGGGCCTGACAGAGACCCTGTTCGAGAGTGAACTGTTCGGCTACGAGAAGGGCGCGTTCACCGGGGCGCAGGCGCGCAAGCCGGGGCTGGTCGAGACGGCCGAGGGCGGCACGCTATTCCTCGATGAAATGGGCGATGTGCCACTGGCAATGCAGGTCAAGCTGCTGCGCCTGATCGAGTCGGGTACTTACCGGCGCGTGGGTGGCGTCGAGACGCTGCAGTCGAACTTCCGGCTGGTTGCCGCTACGCACAAGCCGCTCGAGCAGATGGTGGCGCAGGGGCTGTTTCGCCAGGATCTGTACTTCCGGATCGCGGCATTCCCGATCCACCTGCCATCGCTGCGAGAGCGCCTGGACGATATCGCGCTGCTGGCGGAGTCGATTCTGGCGCGCGGCAATCGGAGCAAGGACCCGCTGCGGCTGAGTCCCGAGGCGCTCGCGCGCATGCGCGCCCACCACTGGCCGGGCAATATTCGCGAACTGCGCAACGTGCTGGAGCGCGCCCGTCTCTATGCTGACGACGGTGTGATCCGCGTGAAGGATCTGCCGCCGGGAATGGGCGAGGCCCGTGTGTCTTCGGTCCGCTTCGTGCCGCCGTCCGCGTATCGCACGCAGGCGCCACGGCAGGATGACGACGAGGCGCTGCGTTTCCACGCAAGCCACTTCACTGGCACGCGCCGCGCGCTTGCCCAATCGCTCGGCATGAGCGAACGCACCCTCTATCGCCGGCTCAAGGCCCTGGGCATCGAATAGGTGTCGTTCGGGGTTCCCCCCACTGCCAATCGGCTGCCACGTGCTGCCATCGTGGCAGCACTGCCGCGCGCTGGCAGCGCCGATGCCGCTTTCGCAATCCGCGCATTCCGCGTCGAGCCCTTGTTCCATGGGGGTTCCCGGCCGCGCGCGTAGGTGGCACGGAATTTGTAATGATTGGCGCCTTACAAAAATTCTTACGCTCGCCCCCCCAGCGTTTGTCCTGATGGAATCGATCTATGCCGTGGGCGCCTCTCTGGGCGCCATCGTGGGCCTGATCCTGGCGCTGACCGGCGCTGGTGGCGCCATTCTTGCCGTGCCACTGCTGGTATTCGGTTTGCATCTGCGCATGGCTGAAGCCGGCCCGATCGCGCTGCTGGCGGTTGGCGTGTCGGCTGCGGTTGGTGCGTTGATCGGGCTCCGCGCGGGTATCGTGCGCTATCGGGCCGCCGCCATGATGGCGGCAAGCGGCGTGCTGGCCTCGCCCGTCGGGCTATGGCTCGCGCACCGGGTGCCGAACGGCCCGCTGACCGTGTTGTTCGCGATCGTGCTGGGCTGGGTGGCCGTGCGCATGTTCAGGCAGAGCCGCGCGCCACAACCAGTGGCCTCGGCGGCCTCAGTGGCCTCAACGGCCTCAACGGCCTCAACCGCCATGCTGCCGCAGGGACCGCTACCACCTTGCCAACTCGATGACGCGACGGGTCGCTTCGTCTGGACGGCGTCCTGCACGCGCGCGCTGGCGGCGTCGGGTATCGGCGCGGGCTTTCTCTCCGGTCTGCTGGGCGTAGGTGGCGGTTTCGTGATCGTTCCCGCGCTGCGCCGCGCGACCAACGCGCCGGTCAAGACGATCGTGGCCACATCGCTGGCCGTGATCACGCTGGTGTCCGCTTCGGGCGTGGTGTCCACCGCGCTGGCCGGCAATATGAACTGGCATGTCGCCGCGCCGTTCGCGGCGGGCGCGATGCTCGGGATGCTCGTCGGCAGGCTCTTCGCCAGCCGCCTGAGTGGTCAGCGGCTGCAGCAGGGCTTCGCTGTGGTCGCCGGACTGATCGCCATTGGCATGGTGGTCAAGGTCGTGCTTGCAGTCTGAGGGTAGGCAAGCCAACAAATCGTTCACATATAAACCGAGGAGAACAAAGTGAACCGGACAAAACTGGGTGTTCTGGCGTTTGTCGCCATGGCGGCATGCGCGCCGTTCGTATCGCATGCGGAGAAGACCGTGCCCCTGGTCGTTCCCGACGAGGCGTCGATTCCAACCGGGCCGGTCGGCGATGCTGTCCGCCGTGGCAAGCAGTTGCTCACCGATACCCACAAGCAGTTGCCAAAGAACGTCGGCAATGGGCTGAACTGCACGAACTGCCACCTGAACGGCGGCACGACGGCCTATGCCTCGCCTTGGGTGGGGCTGTCGGGCGCGTTCCCCGAATACCGCTCGCGCAGCGGCAAACTGATCTCGCTGCAGGAGCGCGTCAACGACTGCTTCCAGCGTTCGATGAACGGCAAGCCGCTGGCGTTCGACTCCGCCGAGATGAACGCGATCATGGCCTATATGAAGTGGCTCTCCTCCGGCGTACCGGTCGGCACCAACGTCACCGGCCGTGGCTTCGAGAAGATCGACACCGCGCTCGTGCCGAACCGCGAGCACGGCAAGGCCGTCTACGCGGCGCAGTGCGCGTCGTGCCACGGCGCCGAGGGCCAGGGCATGAAGAATCCTCAGGGCGGCTACGTGTTCCCGCCGGTCTGGGGCAAGGACTCGTTCAATATCGGCGCGGGCATGGCGCGGATGTACACGGCCGCGGCCTTCGTCAAGCACAACATGCCGCTAGGCCAGGGTGGCACGCTGTCGGCGCAGGATGCGCTCGACGTGGCGGCATACTTCACGGCGCAGCCGCGCCCGGACTACGCCGCGCGTGCGAACGACTGGCCCAAGGGAGACAAGCCGAAGGACGCACGCTGATGTGCTGCGAGGCGCGTTGATGCGAGGTGATTCCCCTGCCTAGGTCTGGATATATCCGTCGCTGACCGGTCGGGGGCTAAGCGGCTGCTCGCCCACCATCTCCAGCACGGTCGATTCGATCATGTAGGACATGGTGGCCAGCGCCAGGTCGTTGGGCTCTTCGCCGAAGGGCTCCTCGATCTCCGCGCTGAGCGCTTCCAGCGCGAAGAACGTATAGGCGATGAAGCAGACGATCACCGGCGTCATCAGGCCGATCGTGTCGAGCAGCCCGAACGGCAGCAGCACGCAGTAGAGATAGATGCAGCGGTGGATGATGACGGAGTAGGTGAACGGAATCGGCGTGCTGGCAAGGCGCTCGCATCCGCCCAGCGCGCTGCCCAGATGGCTCAGCGCGTTTTCCATCGGCAACGCCAGCGACGGCGACAGCTTTCCCAGCCGTAGCTGCTCGCCCAGCCATTCGCCGGCGATCAGCAAGGCGATGGCGGGTTTGAACCGGGCGTCGCACATGCGCTGGCTGGTGGCGGTATCGACGAACGGCGCGATATCGGCCGCCGGATCCGTGCCGCGCAGTTGATGGCGCAACGTGTGCACGAAGACGCAGAGCCGGTGGGCGAGTTGCCGGGCTGCATCGGGGTCCGACGTCAGCGTCAGCGCCTGCCGCACAAGCGACCGCGACTCGATCAGCACGCTGCCCCAGAGCGTCCGTCCTTCCCAGTAGCGCGCATAGCTGGTGCTGTTGCGAAAGCCCAGAAAGATGGCCAGTGTTAGCCCGATCAGCGAGAACGGGACGAAATTCAGCGATACCTTCCAGTCCCAGATCCGCCCGTGAAACGCGGTGATGAGCGCGGAGAACAGCGTGACGCCGAGCAGTTGCGGCGCGATTGCCGGCAGCACGGACCCGCGCAGGACGAACAGCATCCGGAACCAGTGCAGTTGAGGCCGTGTGATCATGGGTGTTCGTGCGGGGGCTGGGTCAGGATCTTCTGTTTTCTTCGGGCGCCGGCATGGCCGAGAGAATACACCTTGATGACAGCCCACCTGTTGCAGGCGACCGACATTCTGTATGAAGTACCAACTTCATAAGACGCCGTGCAGATCTGATTGTTATACTTTTTATAACGATTAAAACGGGTACGGCAGAGAGTCTGGGGGTCATGCAGTGGAAGGCTGTTCGAGTTGGGGCGGGTATCCCGCGTTCATAGGCGCAACCCCGGCGGCGCAAACGGATGGGGCGGGTGTGTCCGCCTGCGATCGCAAGCCGGGTCTGGACGCTTTTCTGGCTTCATATGCCGGAATGCAGGGCAATCCTGAATCGCCAGTCTGGCTGTGCGAGGCAACCTCACGTCTGGCGGGCTCGCCAATCGCCGCATCGCCAGAGCCGTTGCCGATGCCCGTCGTCTGGAATGCGGATTTTCGTCAGCGCAATCGGGACGAGATGCCGAAATGGCAGAGTCATCAGAAAATCGCACGGATTCTGGCCGCGGTGCACACGCCTGCCACTGGGCCTGGTGTGCCGGACTGGAAGGAGTATTTCCAGGAGCGGCTTTACGGGCCGGCGGGTAACGAATTCTGGCTGAGTCTCTATCCGGCATTCGCCCGCGCCGAAGATTCGGCATCCGGGCGCACACCGCACGATACGTTCGGCGTGCCACGCACGCTCCCGCGCTATGCGGCGCTATGTCGGGAACGCGGACGATTCGAGTTCGTCACGAGGCTTGCGCGTCACATGACGCCGAAGATCATCGTTTGCTTTGGCCATCAGCATGCCGATGACTATCGAAGCGCGTTCGGTTTCGCTGGCGTTGTGGGAGAGGAAGTGATCCTGCAGCCGGCCGATCTGCCCAAGCGGCTGCGCGTCTTCACGAAGGACGGGACGAAACTGGTGATCGTGCCGCTGCTCGGCGGTACGGACGGCATCAATTCCGATGTCCTGCAGATTGCTCTGGGAAGGTACATCGGGCGTCTGTTGTCGGCCGGCGCGGCATGAGCGCGAGCAAGCCCTTGATCGTGTAGATCACGATCAGCGTGCCAGACAGGTCACCGATAAACATGACGAAGAAGCTCTGCACGACGTGGTCGGCACCGCCGTGCAGATAGAACCAGATGTGATGCAGCAGCGGGCTGGCCACCGAGTACGCCACGATGCAGGCCAGCAGGCGTTTCGGCGTCAGGTTGGCCAGCGACGCCCGCAGGCCAAACCAGTGCTGCGCCAGCTTGTACACGAGATAGGGCGCGACCGTCGCCAGGATGCCGCCCATGAACGCGCGGCTGAAGTCATCCGGAAACAGGTACAGAAAGCAGACGAGCCAGGAAACGATCAGCAGGCCCACCGCGCCGGCCCCGCCGAACAGCAGTGTCGCGACCAGCCGCACGCCCGCAGGCAGGTAGATCCAGTTGATGCCGGGAATCAGTTCCAGTTGCGGGAACAGCCATCCGTTGGCCGCCAGCGTCAGCGCGAACATGACGATCGTCGCCAGGACCATGGCGAGTTGCAGACGGAGGTGAGGCATTGACGTAGAATCCGGCCGGTACCAAATTGGGGACCGGCGGATGATAACGCATCCGTTCTCCGTCAATGTTCCGCGCCCCGGCCGAGGTTGTTCGTATGACCAGACCCGCTGATATCTACCTGCGCTTCCTGCAACTTGCCGACGCCGTGCGTGGCCTGCCCACGCTCCCGGCGCTGGACCCGCTGGAGCAGCGCATTCTGGAGTTCGTGGCACGCGCCGGTCAGGCTGGCCAGTCGCTGTGCGTGCGCGACATGATCGGCCACGCCGAATTTGGCTCGCCCGCGACGCTGCACGCGCGGCTGAAGTCGATGCGCGAGAAGGGTTGGATCGAACTCGCGGACACCGAAGACGCGCGTCGCAAGCAGGTCGACCTGACACAGGCGGCGCTGCGTCACTTCGATAAATTGTCTGAATGCTTGGTCAAAGCGACAAAGAATCGCTGAGCATCGATTTAAGAAAATTCTTGCGCCGTGCATTGAGTGTGCTTTGCGTTCAGGTCCATTTGCCAGTCCCTTTCTTTCGCCTGCTTTCCTCGTAGTATTTCCACTTCTCTGAAGCATTACGGCATCAATGCGTGATGCGTGCTTTGCGCGTTTTTCAAATTCTTACTATTAAAAAATCGTCGCGCACGAGCTACGCTCCACGTTCTGGTTTCCCCGCCCCCTCCGGCCGCAAATTGCGTGAACGCAAATATCCGTCGAATTTAACCTTCGGCGGATAGACGCGACTCATATGCTGGCCTTTAAACCGCGCAGGTCTGGCTGTGCCATTGGCTGGCATGCCTGTCGACTACATGCCTCCGCAAAGCACGGAGGCTGGTTTGGGGATCAAACGTCCCCGTTTGTCGTTTCGTCGGGAATCGCAGGGTTATGAATACCAATCTGTACCGCCTCGTGTTCAACGCGGCGCATGGAATGCTTGTGGCCGTACAGGAAAGTGCGGCCAATCGGGGCAAGGGCCGTCACGCCGGCCGTGGAATGCCGGCGGCGCGCGCTGCCACCGTGCGCTTTGCATTGCCGGCGATCACGCTCGGCGTGTGGATGGCAATGGGGGTGCCGGTAAAGGCCGTGGCGCAGATCGTAGCCGATCCGAATGCGGGCGCCCATCGTCCGACGGTCGGACAGACCGCCAATGGCTTGCCGCAGGTCGATATCACGCGTCCCTCGGCGGCAGGGGTCTCTCTTAATCACTATTCACAATTCGACGTCAACAAGCCTGGCGCCATTCTCAACAATTCGCCGACGATCGTCGCGACACAACAAGCCGGCTATATCAACGGCAATCCGAATCTGCTGCCGGGTCAGGGTGCACGCATTATCGTGAACCAGGTGACCGGCACGATGCCGAGTCAATTGCAGGGTTATGTCGAGGTTGCCGGCGCCAGATCGGAAGTCGTGATCGCCAATCCCAATGGCTTGATGGTCAACGGCCTCGGCTTCATCAATACCAGCCGCGCGACGTTGACGACGGGCACGCCGGTATTCGGCGGCAGCGGCAGCCTCGACGCCTTCAGGGTGACGGGCGGCCAGATCCTGGTGCAGGGCGCGGGCATGAACGCCGCCAATGTCGATCAGGTGGATCTGATCGCACGTGCCGTGCAGGCCAATGCCTCGCTGTATGCCAACCGGCTCAACGTGATCGCCGGTGCGAACCAGGTGGACCACGACACGCTGGGTATCAATCCGATCGCTGGCGCGGGCCCCGCACCAGCGCAGGGCATCGACGTGGCGCAACTGGGTGGGATGTACGCCAACAAGATCCTGCTGGCCTCGACGGAGCAGGGCGTAGGCGTGTCGCTGCGCGGCATCGCCGCCGCGCAAGCGGGCGATCTGACATTGACGACGCAAGGCAAACTGGTGCTGGCCGGTCAGACCAACGCGAGTGGCAACCTCACCGCCCACGCGCGCGATGGTATCGACAATTCCGGTACCACCTACGCCACGCAAGCCGTCTCGCTCGATACCGATGGTGTGTTGAGTCACACCGGCACGCTCGCGGCGCAGCAGCAGCTCGATGTCAAGGGCGGCAGTGTGAACTCGACGGGCACGCTGGCGGCAGGCGTGAATCAGGATGGCACGGTGGCCGCGCCGGCGGACCTGGTGGTGTCGGCCACCGGCACGTTGACCGCCACGGGGCGCAATCAGGCCAGCGGCAATGCCACGCTTCGAGGGGGGAACGTGACCTTGGCCGGCAGTCAGACGTCTGCGGGCGGCAACCTGGATCTGACGGCCTCAACGGGCGATCTCGACCTGACGGGCGCTACGACTACGGCGGGCGCCGGATTGACGGCTAATGCGTCGGGCGCCGTCGTGAACGACCGTGGTCAGATGTCGAGTCGGGGTGCGACCACCCTGACGGCGGGCAGCATATCGAATGCAGGCGGCCAGCTCGTTTCGCAGGGGGCGATGACGCTTCAGTCGGCGGGGGCGATCAACAATGGCCAGGGCACGGTGCAGGCCGGCGGGGCGCTCAACGCCTCGGCGGCATCGCTCGACAATACGGGCGGGCGTATCGCATCGCTGAACGCTGATGGCCTGTCGGTCGGCGTCACCGGGACGCTGACCAACGTGGCAGGCACGACCGCCAACGGCGCGCAGGGTGGCGTGATCGGCGGGAATGGCAACGTGCGCGTCGTTGCCGGCGACCTCGTCAATCATGGCCAGATCAGCGCGCAAGGGCATGCATCGCTTCAGGCCGCCGCGCTCGACAACAGCAGTGGCAGCCTCACGGCGGGCGGCGCGCTCGACGCAACTATCGCAGGCAGCCTGAACAACCGACAGGGAACGATCTCCGGCGCGCAAACGAGCCTTGCCGCCCAGTCGCTGGACAATAGCGCGGGCCTGATTGAAGGCAACCAGCTCGAGATGCGGACGAGCGCGGATCTGCTCAACCTTGGCGGCAAGATCAATCAGTTCGGGCAGACTGATACGACTATCGCCGCGGGTGGCAAGCTGGACAACACCGGCGGTTCGATCGCAGCCAATGGCCAGAACCTGACCGTTCAGGGCGGGACGCTCATCAATGACAACGGCAAGATCTCGCACGCTGGCGCGGGCCTTCTGACGGTGCAGGCCGCTGCTGGTCTGGATGACGCACTTCGCAATGCCAAGGGTGCGATCCAGACCAACGGCGACCTGCGCGTGCAGGCGGCGTCGCTGGATAACACGCAAGGCATGCTCTCGGCACAACGTGCCACGACTCTTGCGAGCACGGGCGATCTCGTCAATCGCCAGGGCAGCATCTATGGCCAGGCAGGCTTGACGCTGATCAGCGGCGGCAATCTGGACAACACCACCGGCTCGGCGCAAACCGCTGGCGATCTGTCGGTCACCGCCACCGGGGCGCTGACCAATACGGGCGGCACGGTGGCGGCCAACGGCGCCCACGGGCAAGCCACGATAGCGGCGGCCAACGTGGATAACACGCGCGGCGCGATGGTCAACGCGGGTGATGGCGCGACGGCCATCACGGCCACGACATCGCTGATCAACACGGCGGGCAAGCTCGGTGGCAACGGCGACGTGAGCTTGCGCGCGGCGACATTCGCGAACAATGCCGACGATGGCGACGATGCTGTGGGGGCGGCCACAGCGGCAGGCGGCGCGCTCGATCTGAAGGTGTCGGGTCAGGTCGACAATCGCGGCGGCACCTTGTCCGGCAACAAGGGCCTGACGCTCGATCAGGCTGGCGCGACCCTGAACAACGACGGCGGGCAGGTGCTCGGCGGCACGGACGTCATGCTGACGATGGCGTCCATGACCAACGCAGGTGGCGCGGTCAAGGCCAACCAGGACATCGCCGTGGCCGGCGCCCTCTCTGGCAGCGGCACGGTGCAGGCCGGGCGCAACCTGTCGGTCAAGGTGACCGGCGACTACACCAATGATGCCGCCAACAACCTGCGTGCCGATGGCGACATGCTTGTCTCGGCGACGGGCACGCTCACCAATACCGGCACGCTGGCAGCCGCCGGCGGGCTGACGGTCAAGGGCGCTGACATCGTCAATGCCGCAGGCGCTGGCATAAACAGCGCGACCACGCGGCTGAATGCCGCCAATACGCTCACCAACGCCGGCCGCATCGAGGGCAACTCGGTCAGCACCAACGCCACGACGACGACCAACACCGGCACCATCATCGGCAACACCGTGACGGTGCAAGGCCAGGACATCGTGAACGACGGCGCATCGGCGCTGATGGCGGCGGTCGGGCAACTGAACCTCTACGCGACGAACTCGGTGCGAAACCTCGATGGCGCGAACCTGTACAGCGCGGGCAACCTGCAGATCGCGCGGGACGGCACGCGCGATCCGGTCTCGGGCATGCTGGTCAATCAGGTGGACACGCTGATCAACAGCTCGGCGACGATCCAGGCCGAGGACGACATCGACATCGCGGCCAGACAGGTGGTGAACAAGCGTACGCGCATCGAGACGGAGGCGGGGACGCCGGTGGAGTCGGCCAGGCAGACGCTGGTGCTGTGGATGGCTGGATTCCCGGAAGGCCAGAAGAACTACGCGAGCACCCGGTTTCCGCAGTGGCGCTGGAATGGCGACCATGCGGCGATCAGTGCGGACATGGTCAATGCGCTGCGCCAGCCGATCACCGTGGAGGTGCCCAAGGCCGACGTCAAGGATGTGAACAGCGCCACGAAGACGCTTTCGTTCGTCAAGGCGCCGGTCGATCAGACCAGGGGCGCATGGACCTGCACGGCAAACGATGTTTGCGACTACGCGGTGGCCGACCGGCAGATCGTGCGCAATCCGGTCCAGCACTACGAAGGGCTGGAAGAGACCGCCACGTCCTACCGGATCACGTTCTGGCCGGACTTTGATCCGGCGGTCCATCTCCGTCCCGATCAGGTGCGCATTCGTTATGACCTCGGTACAGACTCGCACGACTACAACGAGATCTCCCGTACGACGGTCACCACGACGGCGACCGACAAACTGGTGAGCGCCACGCCTGCCGCGCTGATCCAGGCGGAGAAGAACGTCCGCATCAACAGCGACGGCGGCAGCATCCTGAACCAGTCCTCGACGATAGCGGCTGGCGGTGACCTGACACGCAGCGCAGTGGGCGGCGCCATTCTGGACACGGGCACGGTGCTGCAGCAGAAGGTGGACACCCAGGAGACCTCGACGTTCCTCTGGCACCAGAAGACGGCATACACGAGCGATATCCAGGTGGTGCCGTATCCCGTCACCCCGCAGGCCCCGACGACGGTCGAGGCGCTGCCGGCCATTACTTCGGCAAACAAGGCCGTACAGACCACTGCGCAAACCATCGATGTTGCCACCGTGAACCGCCTTGGCGAGACCGTCACGGGCAGCGGCATAACGGGTGGCGGCGCAACGGGCACGCAGGCCGGTGGCGCGTCGGGTAACCAGGGCAAGCCGACGCAGACCCTTGGCACCGCGCAGGGCGGTATCCCGAACCTCACGCTGCCGACCAACGGCCTCTACCGATACCAGCCCGCGCCAGGATCCACCTACCTGATCGCCACCGATCCGCGCTTCACGCAGTACGCCAGGTTCATCTCCAGCGACTACATGCTCGGTCAACTCGGGCTGGATCCGCTGATGACGCAAAAGCGTCTCGGTGATGGGCTCTATGAAGAGAAGCTGATCCGGGACCAGGTCACGCAACTGACGGGCCGTACGTATCTGGCTGGCTTCAGCAATAACCTCGACGAGTACCAGAGGCTGATGGACAACGGCGTTCAGTACGCCAGATCCTTCAGTCTGACGCCCGGCATCGGCCTGTCTGACGCGCAAATGGCGCAGCTTACGACCGACATGGTGTGGCTGGTCAGCCAGGATGTGACGCTGCCCGATGGCACGCGCCAGACGGTGCTGGTGCCCAAGGTCTATCTCGCGCAGGCAAGCACGGTGAACCTGCAGGACACCGGCGCGCTGGTCAGCGGCAACACGGTGAGCATGAACGCCACGGGTGACCTGTCCAACAGCGGCAGGATCGTGGGCGATCTGGCGACACAGGTGATTGGCGAGACCATTGTCAATCGGGGCGTGGTGGGCGGCACGGGTACGACGGTGGTGCAGGCCGTGCAGGACGTCAGGAACCTGGGTGGCCAGATTACCGGCACCGACACGTTCGTATCGGCCGGGCGCGACGTGATCAACCAGACGCAGACCATCTCGAATGCCACGACGCTGGAGAATGGTTATCGCGCCGGGGCGACGGGCATCGGCGCCGTGGCGAGCATCTCCGGCAAGGCAGACGTGGCGGTGCTTGCCGGGCGTGACATCAGCCTGGACGGGGGCGCGATCGAGGCGGGCAAGCGCGCGTTGCTGGCCGCCGGGCGTGACCTGAACGTTGGTACGGTGGCGCTGGGCACGACACAGGATGCCGAGTCGCGTGGCGGGCAGAGCTATAGCCACGACAGGACCACCACGCACGCTGGCAGCCTGATCCAGGCGGGCGAGAACGCCATGGCCGTGGCGGGGCGCGATGCGACGCTCACGGGCTCGACCCTGCAGACAGGTGGCAATGCGACGGTCGTCGCGGGCCGGGATGTGACGGTGACGGCGGCGATCGACACCCATAGTCATCGCGAGGGGTCGATGGGCGGCAGCCTGACGGAGTACCGGCAGTCGTCCTACGACGAAACCGCGCGTGGCAGCCAGGTACAGGCCGGGGAGAACGTCACGCTCGCGGCGGGTCAGAGCAGCGCCGCGAGCGCGCTGCTGAAGTTGCGGGGTATCGAGCCGGCGGCGGATGCCGCGGGTGGCAAGGGAAACCTGGCGGTGCTGGGGTCGGGGGTTTCGACGGGCAATGGGACCAGCGGGGGTGGCGCGGCCCAATTGATCGCCACGGGCGACGTCACGGTGGGAACGGTCACGGAAGCGCATGACGGCCAGTTCTGGATGGAAAGCCGCCGCTCGGGGTTCCTGTCGAAGACGCAGACCACGACGCAATCGAGTCAGCAGCAGGCGGTAGCGGTGGGGTCAGTGGTCTCGGCCGACAGCGTGGCGGGCAGCGCGGGGCGGGATCTGACTGTCAGTGGCTCCAGCGTGGCTGGGTCGGGCGACGTATCGTTGCACGCGGATCGCAATCTGGTCATTGGTGCGGCGCAAAGCACGGCATCCAGCAACGCGTCGCAAGAGACGCGCAAATCGGGGCTCTTCTCCAATGGGGGTGCCTCGTTCACCATCGGCAAGCAGCAGATCAATCAGAACCAGACGACGCAGACCACCACACACACGGGCTCACTGGTTGGCAGTGTCGGCGGTAATGTCAACCTGAGCGCGGGTGAGGGATACACGCAGACCGGCAGCGTGGTGAAGGCCGCGCAGGGCGACGTCGACATCCACGCGAAGACCGTCGATATCAATGCCGCGACGGATATGTATCGCATGGATCAGGAGACCCACTTCCGGCAGAGTGGCCTGACGGTATCGGTCTCCAACCCCCTCATCGCGGCCGCGCAGACCGGTAGCCAGATGGCGAAGGCGCAAGGCAAGACCGATGATGCCCGGATGAAGGCGCTGGCCGGCGTGGCAGGTGGTTTGGCCGCGAAGAACGCCTATGACGCAGTGAAGGCCGACCCGACGACAGCGGGCGGATTGAACATCAGCGTCACGGTTGGCGGTAGCCGTAGCGACAGTCAGCAGACACAGACCGCGACGACAGCCGTTGGCAGCCAGATCAGCGCGGGGCGCGACGTGCGCATTCGTGCCGAGGGCGGCGGCGAGTCCAGCAACCTCAACGTGATTGGCAGCAATATCCAGGCCGGCAACGACCTGCTGCTGAAAGCCGATAACCAGGTCAATCTGCAGGCGGCTGTCAACACAGCGGAGCAGCACAGCAGCAGCAAGAGCCTGTCTGGCGGCGTCGGCGTTGGTGTGAATCTCAGCGCCAAGGGCGCGTCGTTGGGCGTGACCGCCAATGCCGCGGGATCTCGCGGCAATGCCGATGGCAATGACGTGACATGGACCAATAGCCATGCCACGGCTGGCAATACGCTGACCATCGAATCGGGCGGAGATACCAATGTGAAGGGTGCGGTGGCGTCCGGCAAGCAGGTGGTGGCTAACGTAGGTGGCGATCTGAACATCGAGAGCTTGCAGGACGCCAGCACGTACCGCAGCAAGGATCAGTCAGTCAGTGGCAGCGTTACCTTCGGCATGGGAACCGGGCTGGCAGGCAGCGCCAACGTTGGCCAGCAGAAGATCGATAGTGACTTTGCCAGCGTGGGCGAGCAATCGGCGATCCGGGCCGGCAGTGGCGGCTACCAGATAGACGTGCAGGGCAATACGGACCTCAAGGGCGCCGTCATCGGGGGTGGCGCGGCTGACAAGAACAGCCTGTCGACCGGTACGCTGACTGTGAGCGACATCGAGAACCGCGCGAAGTACAGCGGCAACAGCTTCAGTATTGGTGGCGGGTTCTCGTTTGGCGGCGGGGGCGGCAAGTCGGAGGGTGAAAGCAGCGGTGGTGGCAAAGCTGGCGAAGGCGGCGTGGGCCTGACCCAGGGAGGGCAGGCGACAACGGGTGGCGATGCCGTCCCCGGCACGACACTGCCCACCACAGGTGGTAATGGTCAGGGCTTCTCATTCGCGCCGCCGATGGTGGCAGGTGCGTCAGGAAGCGCCAGCAGCACGACGCAGAGCGGCGTCAGTGCTGGCACGATCACGATTCGCGACGAGGGAAAGCAGGAGGCGCTCAGCGGCAAGAATGCTGCGGACACGGTAGCCAGCCTGAATCGGGATACGACGAACACGGGCAATGCGCTCAGCCCGATCTTCGACAAGGCGAAGATCGAGGCGGGGTTCGAGATCGTAGGGGCGTTGCAGCGTGAGTCTGGTGTGT
Organism: Cupriavidus sp. HMR-1; assembly: GCF_000319775.1. Taxonomy (NCBI): domain Bacteria; kingdom Pseudomonadati; phylum Pseudomonadota; class Betaproteobacteria; order Burkholderiales; family Burkholderiaceae; genus Cupriavidus; species Cupriavidus sp. HMR-1. Next base: position 366 of record NZ_ANKP01000141.1, on the reverse strand, counting down.
TCCTGAACAATCGTGCGCACGAAGCCGACGCGGCCAGCAAGGCGGCCGAAGCGGCGGCAAAGGACCCGAGCGCCTCAGCAGAACAGCGCGCGGCTCTGCAACAGCAAGCCGCCGATCTGGCGAAGTGGGGCCAGGGCGGTACGTACCGTCAGATCATGACGGCGCTGACGGCGGCAGCCTCGGGCAATGTGACGGGCTCCAGCGCGCAATTCGTGCAGAGCGCAGCGGTGGGGTATCTGCAGGGGCTGGCAGCCAATCAGGTCAAGGGTCTGGCGGATTCGCTGGGTAAGGGCACGCCGGAGGCGGAGTCTGCCCGAGCGGCGCTGCACGCGATTGTGGGCTGCGCGGGCGCGGCGGGCGCCGGCC
>NZ_ANKP01000140.1:0-1210 GCF_000319775.1 Cupriavidus sp. HMR-1 | reverse complement strand
GGCAACCGGCTGGGCGGTCTGGGCACGCTGCTGGGTGGTGGCCTGGGCCTTCGCGGGCGCCGGGGCGGTCACGCCCAGGGTCTTCTCGACGGCATCGTTCACCATCTGGCGGCTGGGCAGGTCGGTGGGCGCGAACACGGCGGCCAGGTCCTCCTCGGCCTGCTGGCGCGCGGCGTCACGTTCGGCGGCCGGCAGGTGGTCGACGAACGGCGTCAGCGCGTCGAGCAGACGCGCCTTGAACCCCTGTTCGAACAGGTCGGCACGCGTGATGCCGTTGGGCACCTCGACGCCCGGGGCGATGACCTCGTTCTGGGCGGCGATCGCGACGTCCAGGGCCGACTGGCGATGCTCGGCCGTGGGCAGGTTACGTTCGTACGCGTAGGCGCTAAACGCCTGCCCCGTCGGCGTGTTGTCGAACCGCTCCAGCAGCTCGTCCTGGCGCGGGGCCACCTCGTGCCAACGCAGGTCGCGGTCCTCGGCGGCTTGCAGGCGCTCGTCGAGCTGCGGGGTGAGGTCGATGCCGGAACGCTCTTCGAGGAGGCCCAGCGCGTGCCCCTCGAACTGCAGGTAAATCGACGCGTCCGGGGTGTCGACCGGGCGGGTCTCCCACACCCAGGCCACCGCATCGCGCACGACGGACGTGCGGTGCTCGTCGAACAGCGCTCGCTCGCCACCGGTCAGCCCGGCGGCCAGGTCGGTCAGCAGGTCTTCCGGCATCTTGTCGGTGATGTTGTGCAGTTCCATCGCGTAGTTCGACGGCCACGATTCGGGCGCGTCGACGTGGAACTGTTGGGAGAGGGCGATCGCTTCCGGGCCGCGCCATTCGAGCCCTTGCTCCTGCACCATGGGTTCGAAGAACTTGTGCGAGATCGTGTGGTGGAGCGTGTCCTGCAGGCGATCGGGGACGGTGTGGGCCAGGAAGTGGCCGATGGTGTCGGGGGTCGGGCGTTCGTGCAGCAGGTTCCCGCGCAGCGCTTCAGCCTGGGCCTTCGTCGCCTCGGCGTGCAGGTCACGGTCGAACGCCTCCGAGCCGTCGGTGTAGCGCTGGCGCAGCCAGTCGGCGGTGGGCGAGGCCTGGAACCGTTCCATGTAGCGCTGGAACTCCGCCTTGGACGCGTCGCTGGCGGCCATGGCCGTCAGCTCGAACACGTCCTGAGCGCTGGACTGCTCCAGCGGCTTGGCCGCGGCGGGCGCCGGCGCGGTGCGGGCG
>NZ_ANKP01000139.1:0-9437 GCF_000319775.1 Cupriavidus sp. HMR-1 | reverse complement strand
TTTCCGTTTTCTGAGACGACCCCTTGTAGGCCTGCACCGACTGGATATACCTGTTTCTCGCGACGGCTATCCGATTCTCTGTACCCTCGAGTTGGGACTGCAAATCTCTGAATCCCGCATCGGCCTTCAACTGTGGATAGTTCTCCGAGACAGCCAATAGCCTCGACAACGTCCCAGATAGCTGTTGTTGCGCCGCCTGAAATTGTGCGAAGGCCTGGGGGTTGTTAAGCGTCTCCGGCGTGACTTGCAACGCCCCAACGCGCGCACGGGCCTCAGTCACCTGTGTCAGGACTTCCCGCTCATGGCTTGCGTAGCCCTTTACCGTGTTGACCAGATTGGGCACCAGGTCTGCACGACGCTGGTACTGGTTCACCACCTCTGACCAACTGGCTTTGACTTGCTCATCCTGCGATTGAATGGTGTTGTAGCCACAGCCCGTCAGACTGATTGCGAGCATTGTCGTAAGTACCAACCATAGCCTGCGCACGAGACACCTCCATCCTTTCGCACCTTTCGCAAGGCTGCATGAGCCTAATAATGCACCAACGGCAGTGCCGCGAATAGCTGGCACACTCGAAAATCGGGTTTTCAGCATTTATGCTAGGTTGCACGGAAGACCGTTTGATTGATATGCGTCAACAGCGGTCGGTCGCCGCGAAGGACTCCAGCGACGCGGCTACATAGAATGAGCACGGGATGACTATCTGACTGAGGGCTTAGCGATGCCAAACGCCAAGGCCATTGCGATTTCCATCTCAAATACGCCGTCGTGGCGAAGCGAACGGACGGAGATGTGCGAGCACAAGGGCATCGGACATCCCGATAGCCTTTGTGACGGAGCCGTCGAGGCGGCAGCGCACGCCTTGTGCCGCGCCTACCTTGACGCCTATGGCGCAATCCAGCATTTCAACTTGGACAAGGCACTACTCATCGGCGGCATGAGTGCGCCGAAGTTCGGCGGCGGCCAACTCCTGCGCCCTATGCGCTTGTTGGTGTCGGGCCCTGTCACCGAACTGCCATCTGCCAAGGTGGAGCAAATCGTTGAGCAGGCCATTCGCGAGTACCTGAAGGAGTGCCTTGGCACAACAGGTGACGAAATCCAAGTTGAGCCCATACTTCGTCCTTCAGCCCCAAACCTCCGGCGCGTCGTCGCTACCGCGCCATCCGTACCGCTGTCGAATGACACGTCCTTTGGAGTAGGCTATGCACCACTTTCAAGCCTCGAAAGCGCAGTGCTCTCAGCGGCGGAGTCATTACGTTCAAGTGCATTTAAGGTGTTTTTTGGGGCGGCCGGTCAGGACTTCAAAATCATGGGAAGTCGGCTCGATGGGCATCATCGACTCACTATCGCACTGGCATTTGTTGACCGATATGTGCGCAGTGTCGATGAATACTTCGCACTGAAAGGTCGGATAGCGTCGTATCTGGCCGAGCGCGACCACCCGGCATGTGAGATTGCCATCAATACCCTGGACGACCAAAGCGCCCAGGACGAAAGTGGGGTCTACCTGACCGTCACCGGCCTGAGCGCCGAGCATGGTGACGACGGCCAGGTGGGTCGGGGAAATCGAGTCAATGGGTTGATTACGCCTTATCGGCCAATGTCGCTGGAGGCCGCTGCGGGGAAGAACCCTGCCTCGCATGTTGGCAAGCTCTACAACGTGCTCGCGCACCAATTGGCTGCGCGTATCGCAGTAGACGTGGATGGCGTAGCCCAGGTTGTCGTACGGCTTCTTTCCGGCATTGGCCGGCCTATCAACCAGCCGCAATTGGCAGCCATTGACATCGTCGCTGAAAGCGGGCTCTCGCTCACCCAGCAACAGCAGATTCGCGAACTCGTTCGGCAGCAATTGGCTGACCTTCCCATACTGGTCAAGGAACTGGCGACCGGAGCGGTGCCTGTATTCTAGGGCCCAATCGCCAACCGACCTTATCTGGGCATAGTCCCTGCGTCGCTGCAAGCGTTCTACCGGATTTTTTGAACGCTGTTGCCTAGCACGGCGACCTCCGCCCCGCTGTTCGCATTCCTTGACTAGCATCAATAGCCAGGTCCTTTAGAGGGCCCAGACTAATAAAGAAATCCTGCTTTGCAGCCCGCCACTCGCCCCCAGGAGGATGGCATGTCGACCAGGTCCGCTACCCCATTCGGGGGGAAATATGGTGTTGTCGATGGACAGGCGCGCCAAGTGGCCGGCCACGACGAACTTGCTCACCAGCAGCGAGTGCGGGACCCGGTCTGCGGCATGGAGATTTCCCCCGTGGAAGCCGCTGCCAGTGCCGAGGTCGACCAGCGGCGCTACTGGTTCTGCTCAAGTCACTGCGAGCAAACCTTCCGCGCCAATCCTGCTCAATACACTCTGAGTCCATCTGACGAGCATGCGTCGGCGGGCGCTAGCGCTACGTCACCTGCGGCTGCCACCCCCGCCACCGGCAGTGCCAAGCAACTTGCGAAGGACCCCATATGCGGGATGATGGTCGACAAGGCCACAGCCCTCTCGACTGAGCGCGGCAAGCGCAAGTACTACTTCTGCAGTGAAAGCTGTCTACGGACTTTCGAGTCGCCCGAGAGTGAATTGAAGGCCATGAAGACGCGCGTGACCATTGCGCTCACGGGCGTCCTCGCTCTGGCCATCTTCCGAGCAGGTGCTTTCCTCGCATTGGCGGCAGGCGCGACTCTCCTAACTTGGGCACCGATCCCCGCACTTCCTTGGCTTACGTGGGGAATGTGGCTATTCCTGCTGGTCACCCCAGTCCAGTTCATTGGCGGATGGAGCTTCTACAAGGGAGCGTGGAATGCCATCCGGACCCGCAACATCAATATGGACTTCCTCATCGCACTGGGAACGTCCGTCGCGTACTTCTACAGCGTAGTGGTCCTTTTCTTCCCCTCCTGGTTGCCCGTGAAGGTGGCGGAGCGAGATGTCTACTTTGAGGTCTCGGCGGTGATTATTGCCTTCGTACTGCTGGGCAAGTACATGGAGGAAATCATCAAGAAAAAGTCGTCGGCGGCAGTTCGCCGTCTGCTCGACCTTCGTCCTGCCGTCGCTCACGTACTGCGTGAGGGCAAGGAAGTCGAAATCCCCGCTGAAAGCATCATGGTGGGTGAATCGGTAGTCGTACGTCCGGGCGAGAAGATTCCCACTGACGGCAATGTTATCGAGGGCGAGTCCAGCGTTGACGAATCGATGCTGACTGGCGAGTCGATGCCCGTGGAGAAGAAGCTTGGTGCCTCGGTCATTGGCGGCACGCTCAACCGCAGTGGTGCCTTCACGTTTCGAGCCACAAAAATTGGGGCGGACACGGCGCTCGCACAGATTATCAAGATGGTCGAGGACGCCCAAGCCAGTACGGCTCAGATTCAGCGGCTGGCCGACCAGGTCACCAGCTATTTCGTGCCGGCAGTTGTCTCAGTTGCCTTGCTGGCCGTGGTCGGGTGGACGGTCGCTGGTCACTTCGCCCATGGGCTGCTTGCCTTTGTGGCAGTTCTCATCATCTCCTGCCCGTGCGCGCTTGGCGTCGCGACGCCTGCCGCGTTGATGGTCGGCGTCGGCAAGGGGGCGGACAATGGCATTCTGATACGCGGCGGTGAAGTGCTGGAGCGCGCGGAGAAGCTGACCGCCGTTGTCTTTGACAAGACAGGAACAATTACACGTGGAGAGCCCACCGTCACGGATGTCATTTCCATCTCGAACCATGATGAATCGACGTTGCTGGCACTAGCAGCCGCCGTCGAATCCGGGTCCGAGCATCCGTTGGGCGAAGCCATCGTGCGCGCTGCTCAACATCGTACGCTGACCATTCCTAAGGCAGTCAGCATCAGCGCCTTGTCGGGCATGGGCATTCAGGGCCATGTCGGCAGCCAACAGGTCTGGCTGGGGAATCGACGTCTCTTCGCGTGCCAGGGAATTGCGACCAGTGACGCTGAGTCCGTGCTCCGCAAACTCGAAGCCGACGGGAAGACCGCCATGCTGGTCGGTGCGGGTACCTCGCTGCTCGGAGTCGTTGCCGTCGCAGACACGGTTAAGCCCGAAGCCGCCGAGGCAGTAGCTGCTTTGAAGGCTCGCAACATCAAAGTGCTTCTCCTAAGCGGTGACAACCGTCGAACTGCGGAGGCAATCGATCGCCAGGTTGGCATCGAGCATGTTATTGCCGAAGTGATGCCCGAGGACAAGGTTGAGACCATTCATTCCCTGCAGAAGCAAGGCGAGGTCGTGGCGATGGTTGGAGACGGCGTGAATGATGCCCCTGCACTCGCTGCCGCTGACATCGGTATTGCCATCGGGTCCGGGTCCGATGTTGCCAAGGAGACTGGCAGCATCATCCTCATCCGCGATGACGTGCGAGACGTGGTCGCGTCCATTCAGTTGTCGCGCGCAACGATGCGCAAAATCAAGCAGAATCTTTTCTGGGCGTTTATCTACAACACGATTGGCATACCGGTCGCTGCGTTCGGACTGTTGAACCCCATCTTCGCGGCAGCGGCCATGGCCCTCTCATCCTTGAGTGTGGTCGCCAATTCGGCATTACTGAAGCGAGTACGACTTGGTCGACCCGGTACGGAGGCGATATGAAGCGCGCCCTGGCATGGATTTGTGCGGCCCTCGCGACGCTACTAGCAGTCGCAATCGTGTACTGGTTCGGTATCTCACCAATCACGATACTGCTCGCCGTCCTTCTCCTGTCCTGTCCAATCGTCGTGGCGTGGGTCAGCTGGCGACTCTCGTGTGAGTGTGAGCGAGATATCCGGCAAGCCGTCGACCGTGAGCTTCAACGCCGCGAAAAGCATTGATAAGGAGTTTCAATCATGAACTGGCTCTCACAAAATCTTTCATGGCTCGTGCTTGGCGGCGCGGCCCTCATTGCCTTGATTTCTTGGCAGCGATATACGAGTCGCCGAACCAATCAAGACAGTTGGAAACTTCATACGATGCAGGAGGACATTGCCGCTGCCCGCGACCCCGTCACTGGCAACAAAGTTGAAACTGCTCATGCAGTTACGGCGAACTTCGAAGGAAAGACGTACTTCTTCGAGTCTGAAAGCTCGCGGACCGTCTTTCAGCAGGACCCGGCCAAGTATGTGCACCAGCATCATCGCCATCATGGCTGTTGCTAGACGCGACGTTTCACAGGCTTCCATTCAGGAGAAATGTATGAATCACGACCATAGCAGTAACGAGCACCCGGACGATATGCAGAGAAAGATTTCCAGGTCCAAGCTGGTCACGATAGGTTTCCTGCTGGTGATTGGCTACTTCCTCTGGACGGAGCATCGGGCACATGTGATTCAAATCCTGCCCTTTCTTCTCTTGGCCGCATGCCCCCTTATGCATATGTTCATGCACCATGGGCATGGGCACAGTCATCACCAAGGGGAAGGCAACACGCGCGATGACATTAACAAAGGAGAGCGGTGATGAGCCACGATGCGCAATACGGTTATGGTCTTTGGTCGCTGGTGATTATCAACTCGGCGGTCTTCATCATCTTTGCCTTCAGTTTCACCAAACCGAAGACTTCACGGGACTGGCGGTCCTTTGGCGCCTTCTCGGCGTTCATCGTGGCGCTCTTTACAGAGATGTACGGCCTTCCATTGACCATCTATTTCCTGCTGCCGTGGCTCTCGGCAAAGTATCCCGGCATCGACTTCCTCTCACACGATGCCGGTCATCTCCCTGAGATGATTTTCGGCTGGCAGGGCAATCCACACCTGGGGCCATTTCACATCGCGAGTGACATCCTGATTTTCGGCGGATTTCTCATGCTGTCATCTGCGTGGCGTGTTCTGTACAAGGCTCAGCAAGAGCACCGCCTTGCTACCACTGGGCTCTATGCACGCATGAGGCATCCTCAGTATGTCGCGTTCATCCTGATCATGTTGGGCTTCCTACTTCAATGGCCAACCATACTTACCTTGGTGATGTTCCCCATCCTGGTGTGGATGTACGCGCGGCTTGCCAAGGCGGAGGAGCGAGACGCGCTGACCGAGTTTGGCCAGGAATATGAGGCATATCGCAGGAGGACCCCCGGCTTCATCCCGAATTTCGGCGGTGGGGACGTTCCTCACACCAGGCCTCGTTGAAGCGTAGCGGCATCTCAAATCGGAGGTAGCCATGAAACCCTTCAAAACCGGCGTGACCTTGTCGGCCACCGTTGTGCTTTTTTATGCGTTGTGCACCGTTGTCTGGCTAGCGGCCCCTGAGCCTTTCATGAATTTCATGAACGCGCTCTTTCACGGGCTCGACTTCCGGCGCCTTCAGACTGACCAGGCGTTCTCCTGGTGGTCCGTCACCTATCCAGCCTTCGTTTTCGCAGTGTGGTTCTTCGCTGCCGGCGTGTTTTTCGCATGGTTGCATAACACGTTGGGAGGTAAGGACTGACGTTGAGCCGAAACGATTCGCCTGACACACAGCGCAGTTCTCCCGTTGCATACAACTTTGTTCGTTAGCCGAAACCGGCGGCCGGCTGCGAATCGCACTTGCCTCCATTCCTCCAACACGGCGACGACACAAGAGACCCTCTATGGAACCACGCCAACAGCAGTTTTCCCTCTGGTACGTACTCCTCGCAGTCACGGCGATGCTCATATTGCAAAGCCTCTTCTTTTCATCTCATATCGAGACCCTGCCGTACAGCGATTTCAAGGTTTTGCTAAAGGCTGGCAAGCTCAAGGACATAACGCTCGGAGAGGGAGCCATCACGGGTACGGTCAACAGCGATGGCATTGAGAATCTGCTTCCCAAGCAACAGGTCGAGGAAATGCAGCGTCAGGGTAAGGGGGACCACCCTTTTTCCACGCTCCGTGTCAATGACCCCAATCTGGTTCAAGACCTGGAGGCAGCCAAAGTGCGCTTCGTAGGTCAGGCCGATAACAAGTGGATTAGCACCCTGCTTTCATGGGTGGTTCCTGCCATGCTCTTCTTTGCCGTCTGGAGCTTCCTCATTAAGCGGATGGGTGGTGCCGCCGGCGGGATGATGGAGATTGGCAAGAGCAAGGCCAAGGTTTACATGCAGAAGGAAACCGGCGTGACCTTTGCCGACGTCGCTGGCGTCGACGAAGCCAAGGAAGAGCTTGCCGAAATCGTCAACTTCCTGAAGGACCCCCAGCGCTATCGGCGCCTGGGTGGGAAAATTCCCAAGGGGGTGTTGCTTCTCGGAGCACCGGGCACTGGCAAGACACTGTTGGCGAAGGCCGTAGCAGGAGAAGCCGGCGTGCCGTTCTTCAGCATGAGCGGCTCGGAGTTCGTTGAGATGTTTGTCGGCGTGGGTGCTGCGCGAGTACGCGACCTGTTCAATCAGGCAGAAACTAAGGCACCCTGCATTATCTTCATCGATGAACTCGACGCACTAGGTAAGACCCGTGCCCTCGGCGCGGTAACCGGCAACGACGAGCGCGAGCAGACCCTGAACCAGTTGTTGGTGGAGATGGATGGCTTTGATACCAACAAGGGCGTCATCATCATGGCGGCCACGAATCGGCCTGAGATTCTCGACCCAGCCCTGTTGCGACCAGGTCGCTTTGACCGCCATGTCGCGCTGGACCGGCCCGACCTGAAGGGGCGCGAGCAGATTCTCAAGGTGCACATTAAGGATGTTGTCCTGGCTCCCACTGTGGAGCTCACAAACCTGGCAGCCCGCACCCCTGGCTTCGCTGGCGCGGACCTCGCCAACCTCGTCAATGAGGCCGCTCTGCTGGCGGCGCGCAAAGGCAAGGATGCCGTGGATATGGCGGACTTTGACGAGGCACTGGACCGAATCATTGGCGGCCTGGAAAAGAAGAATCGCGTGATGAATCCCCAGGAGAAGGAGACCATCGCGTACCACGAGGCGGGTCACGCCATCGTGGCTGAGTCGCGGCCACACGCCGACCGCGTATCGAAAGTCTCCATCATTCCGCGCGGCGTCGCGGCACTCGGCTATACCCAGCAGACGCCGACCGAGGATCGCTACCTACTGAAACAAAGCGAACTGCTTGACCGGCTCGATGTATTGCTCGGCGGACGCATGGCCGAGCAAATCGTCTATGGCGATGTCTCCACCGGCGCCCAGAATGACCTACAGCGGGCAACGGACATGGCCCGCCAGATGATTACCCAGTTCGGCATGAGTGAGCAACTCGGACTTGCCACTTATGAAGACCTGCCGAACCCTCTCTATAACAGTCCCGGGTTGCTACCTCGGGAGCGTAAGGAGTACAGCGAGAGTACTGCGCAAATCATTGATGCCGAGGTCCGAAAGATTCTGGGCGACGCAAGCCAACGGGTGAAGCAGACACTGCTTGCAAATCGTCACAAACTTGACGCGCTGGCGAAACTGCTCCTCGAACAGGAGGTCGTCGACCGAGCGGCGTTAGAACTCCTGCTGTCCGACAAGGTGGCCACCCTAACGGTTGGGAAGCCCTCATCGCCGGACGCAGCCGAAGCACGCGGTTCAGACAAGCCACCTCATGAAAACGAAAGCAGAAAACCGCACTGAGGAGTCGGAGTCCAGTTCAATATCACTCGACGAGTACGAGAAAGAGCTGCGCCTCCTTCAGATTGAACTAGTCAAGCTGCAGAAGCACTTCCTCTGTTGCAGCGACAGGATTCTGGTCGTCTTTGAAGGCCGAGATGCGTCGGGAAAGGACGGGACTATCAAACGCATTGTCGAGCATCTCAGTCCTCGTGAGACTCGCGTGGTCGCTCTCGGGAAGCCATCCGACCGCGACCGTGGTTCGTGGTACTTCCAGCGCTATGCGGCGGAACTTCCGGCCGCTGGCGAGTTCACGCTCTTCAATCGGAGTTGGTACAACCGCGCCGGCGTAGAGCACGTTATGGGCTTCTGTAGTAACGAAGAACACGAGGAGTTCTTTCTAAGTGTCCCGGAGTTCGAAGAAATGCTGGTGCGCTCTGGGATTCGGCTCATCAAGTATTACCTCGATATCACCAAGGACGAGCAGAAGCGGCGTATCGAATCTCGTCGCCGTGACCCGCTCAAGCAGTGGAAGGTCAGCTCCGCCTTGGTTGCAATCAATGCGCTGTTGCTCAAGCGTACCAAGCTCGCGGGAATTCGTGCTTCATCACCGTCTGTGTCGTCTTCAGACGTGACTGCACCAATGGCCGGTTGAGCAGTGTACCGTGGACGCCAATACAAGACGCCAGAAGCCCAGGACATCGCCGCGCGCAAGCGTGGCGCGGCAGCCGGCACATGCGAGGCATGCCAGAAAGCTCAGCCGGCTGGTTTTTCCGAGTTTCCTTGACATACTGGCTAAACGCGCGGACCTGAGGTCATACCCCATCGTGGTTGGCGGATTGGCGTTCCTCGCCACGCTCAGTATGTGTGTGCCCGTAGTTCCCTTGCTGACTGCTGCCGTACTGTTAAACGCGCGTCGCTGGAGAGCCATAGCGTTCTGTGCCGCTGGAGGAAGTGGTGGGGGATGTGCGTGAGCACGAGATTCGATG